>NZ_JAGAXX010000027.1 GCF_017940815.1 Methanobrevibacter sp. | reverse complement strand
TTTATCTAAGAGCATTTGGAAAGTAATACAGTATATTTTTTTATTTTGCAAAAAAATTCTAAAAATACAACACCCCTCTTAAAAGTGCAATTCATCTCCCGGCTTAAAGAAGCCGGAGAATTCTTGCACAATAATGTTAAAGGAGATACTATGAATACTAAAAAAATACTTGTAATTACAATAATATGTATTTTCTGCATAGGTATGGTAATGGGAGCTGCCTCTGCAAGCCATACTTTCAAAAAAGGCAAATATAAACTAACTGTATCCGATAAACAATATAAAAAATTGAAAACAAAAGACCAAACACATGTGAGTAAAAAAGTCAAAACTGTTAAAAAAACAAAATGGGTTACTAAAAAAGTGAAAACATATGAAACATGGGTTGATTCAGATGGATATATGTATAAAAGCAAATCATGGAACCCTTATAAAAAAGTAGGATATAAATCAAAATATATCAAATCAAAAACAAAATACTATTCCGATGGGGAAATTACATGGGAATATTACAAAGTACCAAAAACAGTTAAAAAACCAGTGTATATAGCAGCAATCCACGATTCTCGTTATGGAGATCATAAGATACATGTAGAGAAATATAATTTCAATCCATTCCCTAAAAATTCAAGACAATGACAAAAATGTAATTGGCGACTTTCTAATAGCTTAATTTAAGCTATTATTTTCTTTTTTATTTAATACCTCAATAAATTTTCATTTAAATCAAATTTTATTTCTAAAACACTTAACAAAATATATTAAAAATGTGAAAAACCTCGATAATAATAATTATATCTACATCCAAAAAAAGCATACAATTTATTAAAAAAAATCTTAATTTTAAATAAAAAAAGTTGTTTAGAAACTTACTTTCAAAGCAAGTTTCATTATCTTTTTAGTTTTTGATGTATTTTTTCAAGTCTTCAGCCTTATCGGTTTTCTCCCAAGGAAGACCTTCAATACCGAAGTGACCGTATTTTGCGGTTTGCTTGTAGGTAGTGTCGCGTAATCCTAAGGTTTCAATGATTCCGTCAGGAGTCAACTTGAAGTTTTCACGCACAATTTCCTCAAAGGTCATGTCCCCGATGTCAGCACCGGTTCCGAAGGTGTCAACCATCACTGAGGTAGGTTCAGCAACACCGATTGCGTAGGACACTTGAATTTCACATTTTTCAGCAAGACCGCTTGCAACGATGTTTTTAGCAACGTATCTTGCCATGTAACATGCACTTCTGTCCACTTTTGTGCAGTCTTTTCCGGAGAATGCTCCTCCACCGTGTCTTGCATATCCTCCGTAGGTGTCTACGATAATCTTACGTCCGGTCAATCCAGCGTCACCGTGAGGTCCACCGATTTCGAACTTACCTGTAGGGTTGATGTGAATTTTAGTGTCTTCAGTGATTAATCCTTCAGGAATTACAGCCTTGAAGAGCTTTTCTTTTATGTCTTCGTGCAATTGCTCTTGATTGTCGGACATTGACTCGTCATGCTGGGTGGACAATACCACTGCATCAAGTGAAAGTACATTTCCGTCCTTGTCATAGTTGACTGAAACTTGTGCCTTACCGTCAGGTCTTAAGTATGGCAATTCTCCGCTTTCTCTTAATTCAGTCAATTTATTTGTTAACTTACGAGCTAAATCGATAGGGAATGGCATCAATGATTCAGTTTCATTGGTTGCAAAACCGAACATCATACCTTGATCTCCTGCTCCGGTTTCTTCATCTCCCCTGTCTACACCTTGGTTGATGTCTTGGGATTGAGCATGGAGTTTATTATCAACTTTACAAGAGTGACCATCGAATTTCAATTCCGGCTTGTCATATCCGATTTCAATTATTGTGTCCCTTATGATCTTTTCAATATCTTCCTTAGATAAATCAGTGTTAGAAGTGATTTCACCGAATACCATAGCAAAATCTGTTGTCACACAAGTTTCACATGCAACGTGGGACTCTTTATCGCCTGCCATATATGCATCCAATATTGCATCAGACACTATATCAGCAACTTTATCCGGGTGTCCTTGAGTTACAGATTCTGATGTAAATGTTCTATATACTTCACTCATTATATCACCATTAGCATTAATGTTACAAAAATCTCATTTGTAATATGCAATAATCATTATATACTAATTTAATATTTGTATCAAATCATATTTAAATACCTAACTATATTTACACCCCAAAACAAAACAATTACCATGAAAACAAAAAAAGAGAGAATTTTTTATTATGATGCACTGAGGGCATTCGCTATCATTGCGGTTATAATTTGCCATGTGGACATGTTCTTCGGGCCCCTGACCAGCACAACACAGGTGATAGCCCAAATGACATTCCACGACATTGGAAGAATCGGGGTTCCGATTTTTTTAATGATCAGCGGCGCTCTGCTTTTAAACAGGGACTATCCCGATTTGGGACAATTCCTCAAGAAGCGTTTTGCAAGAATCATATATCCATTCATCTTCTGGATCATCCTGATTCTGGGCCAGCTGTATGCCTATCATTACTATCCGTCATTCCTTTGGAAGGTGTTCATAGGGGAGCCTTCAATAACATGGTATTTCTGGACACTTATTGGAATCTATCTGTTCATTCCTGTCATAAACGTGTTCATCAAGGAATATGGAGAGAAGGGAATAAAGTACTTCCTGGCAATCTGGTTCTTCACAATGATTCTTAGAACCTTCAACGCATACCCATTATGGCAATACTTTGATTTGAACATGTTTGCCGGATATCTCGGATATCCGATTCTCGGATACTGGCTTTCAACCAAGAAGTTCAACATGAGCAACGGCAAGGTATGCATTTTAGGCTTTGCAATGCTTTTGGTTTCACTTGCCGCATTCGTTTATCTGGACTACAACAAAAGCGCAGCAGTAAGCATGATTTACCAAAACGTGCCTATAATCTTTATGGGAACAGGAGTGTTTTTATTTGTCAAGTATTTGGACAAAATGGGCAAGTTCAACTCAATCAAGAACAATTTCATCGGCAATGCGATAATATCCCTGAGCGTCTGCAGCTATGGAATGTACTTCTCCCACGTGATTGTGACCAAGTTCCTTTCATACCACAATCCCCACACCCATTTGATGTTTCCGGTGATGTTTGCGCTTACGATATTCCTGTCATGGCTGTTGCCGTACATCCTAAGCAAAATCCCATATGTGAAAACAATCAGTGGAGTCTAAACGCTCCACAATCTTATTTTTTTAACTTATTTTTTTGAAAGAATTATTCATAAAAAAAAAAACAACAAACCGAAAAATTGCTTTTACACTGGAATATTGCTTTTATTTCAAACAAAAAGTATAATTATCCTTTAATTTAATATATTAACAAGTAAAATGTTCCAAATTTCTGAAATAATGTATATGGAAGTAGAAACATATCTTATTATGTATTGCAATACATAATCTTTTATAAGTTAGTTATGTATTCTAATACATAACCTTTTATATATTAACTATGTATTATAATACTAATATTATATAAATAAAAATTGTATTTTTAATTGAAAAAAAAGGATATACCTTAATTATTTTTTTGAAAAATCTTACCAAATAGTAATATTTTATATACATCCCAATACAAATCTTAAATTACCTAATAAAAATTTCTCAAAAAACTCAAGGAGATTAAACATGCAAAGAACAACTAAAATTTTAATTGCAGTGCTCGTCATATTTGTAATCGGAATGACATTATCCGTTGCATGCTCAGAACCCGTATCTGCAAAAAAATTTAAAAGCTCAGATGGATATAAATGGAAAATCAAAAACCATAAATGGAAAAAAATGAAAAAACAAGCTAAAAAGCACTATAAATTTTTTAGAAAACATGGAAGTTACCATCCAGGTTACTCCAATGGAAAATACGTTAAACTAACCAGATACGGTTCTGTATATCACGGAACTGCTTATGCAGTTAAAAACTATTACGGAATACGCTGTGAAGTCCGTGCAATACACTGATTTATCTTAATATGGGCGAGCTATCATCGCCCAACAAACCTCACCACCATATTTTTAAAACAATTCATCAATTAATCTATTTTTTGAACATCCTATAACAATATTTAAATATTACATGCGAGTTATTACTCTTATGAACAGAAAGGTGATAATTGCACTCATTGCAGTCGTTGCAATAATAGGCGTAGGCGCGTTTGCCTTGACAAATATTGGCACCACACAAAGTGCTTCGGTCAATGTTGATGCAAATGCACTTGAAGATATGGGAAACCTAGTTGTCAACGCCAGTGATGAAAGCAAAGAAAAAGGACTATTTTTTACTGATACAAGCGATTTAAATACAATTCTTGTCACAAATAACGGTAAGTTAACCTTAAAAAACTCTATCGTTAACAAGACAGGAGACACACAAACCTCTGGAGACGACGCTGACTTTTATGGAGTGAACTCTGGAGTTTTAGTGAATACAAACGGTACACTTGACATTTCAAACGTTGAAATAATTACAAATTCCAAAGGATCAAACGGAATTTTTGTAACAAACGGTGAAGCGAGCACCAGCAATTCCTCACAAGGCGGTTCTGAAGGAGGACAATCTCCAGAAGCGACCGGAAACGGTGGTGGAGACGGAGGCCAACCTCCTGAAATGCCAAGCGGAGAAGGTTCTCAAGAAGGTGGAGACGGAGGACAACCTCCTGAAATGCCAAGCGGAGAAGGCAGTGGAGAAGCTCCTGAAGCTGGAGGAAACGGTGGGGCAGACCCATCAGGTGCCAGCGATGTGAGCGGAAACACTGAAGCTACCGTCAACAATGTCAAAATCACAACATACAGCGACAAGTCAAGAGGGCTTGATGCAACATATAACGGAAAGATTACTGCAAACAATGTTGAAATCAACACCAACGGACAAAGTTGTGCAGCTCTTGCAACCGACAGAGGCGAAGGAGAGGTTCATGTTGAAAACTCCATCATAAACACCGGTGTGGACAAGCAAAGCGGCAGAGGATCACCATTGATTTATTCAACAGGAAACATCACTGCCAAAAACACCCAAGGTACCTCATTCGTTTCACAGATTGCATGTATCGAAGGTAAGAACTCAATAAGTCTGGAAAACTGTGACCTTACCGGTTATGCAGAGGGCAACAGGCAGGACGGTTCAGAATATGTTGATTTGGGCGGAGTGTTCATCTACCAAAGCATGAGCGGAGACGCAGATGTCGGAACCTCATTATTTGATGCAAAAGACTCAAAATTGTCAATAGCTGAGGACTCATCAGTATATTCAACAGCACCTATGTTCCACATTACCAACACTGCTTGCGTAATCAATCTGGACAATACCGAATTGAGCTTCGGAAGCAATGTGTTCCTGGAATCATCCAGCCAAAACCAATGGGGAAACAATGGAACCAACGGTGGAGCATGCGAATTGAACACAAATAATGAAAAAATCAATGGAAACGTTATTGTTGATGAAATAAGCAGCCTCAACTGGACCATGAAAAACACAGAATTCAAGGGTGCAATAAATTCAACCGGAAACACCACAGTAAATGTGGCTGACGGTTCAACTTGGACCCTGACCGGCGACAGTGCTGTATCATCCTTAGAACTAACCGGAAACATTGAATATGGTGACTATTCACTAACCGTTGACGGTCAAAAATACAACAGTTCAAACCCATTTAACGGTTAAAAAAATAGATTGAGGAAATTTAATTTTCCTCATTTTAATATTTTAGCAGTTTTTACCTGCTTCATAAACTTTTTCTAATACATCATTTTGAGATTTGGCATTTCCAAAGACTTCAAAGACTTCTTTAATGGTAGGATTTTTAGAAAATCCAATGAAGCTTTCAATACCTATCAATGCATCGCCGCAAGAGCTTCCTGCAGCCATTATGATGTAGTAATCCTGATTTTCCAAATGCCTGAATACAGGATAACATCTGTCAAAGAACATCTTAAGGGTTCCGCACATCTCATAGTAGTATACGGGTGTGGCATAAACGACTACATCCGCTTCAAGCAAGTCCTTTAAGATTGGCGCAATGCCATCATCCTGAATGCATTTCATCTCTGGAGTCTTGCAGGCGTAGCATGCCTTGCAGGAAGAAAATTCAATGTCTTCCAAAAAGTATTTGACCGCATCATGGCCCGCATCAATAGCACCATTTACAAACTCATCACATAATGTGTCGGAATTTTGTCCTTTTCTTGGGGAAGAACTGATTACAACAACCTTTTTGCTCATTCTATCCAATCCTTTGCACCGCTGACATTACCCATGAACCTCATTCCTTTTGAAAAGTTGAGTTCAGGGTAGCTGTCCTGCAAGTCACTTACACATCCGTCGATTCCTGTTCCTCCTGATGTGCAGAACGCCTTGATGGTCTTGCCAGTCAAGTCAACGCTTTCGATGAATGTGTTGATGATTGTAGGTGCGGTGTACCACCATACAGGAAATCCGATTACGACAGTGTCGTATCCGCTCACATCACATGTCTCTGCAATAGGTGGCCTGAAGGACTTGTCGTTCATTTCAATGGTTGATCTGGATTGCTTGTCCATGTAGTCAAGGTCTGCAGCAGTGTATGGCTCAACAGGCTTGATTTCAAACAAGTCGTATCCATTTTCATTCGCAATCTTTTCTGCAACATTCTTTGTGACTCCGCTTGCGGAGAAATATGCAACTAAAACATTACTCATTCTATCACCTGGTTTAAGATAGGATTTCCTAATATATAACTGTTTACATTCGCAACAATTTTAAAAAACAATATAAACAACCTGAAAGATAATATATTACATTAATAAATTAATGAGGGTAATAAAAAATGTCAAAACCTGTCGTTGCAATTACAAGACCTATTGACAGAGCGAAAAAAGCCTGTGAAATTGTTGAAGAATTAGGCGGTGAAGCGTTTCTGGCTCCAACACTGGACTTGAAGCCTGTAAACACCGAATCCCTAAAGGAACTGGTGGCAAGAAAGGATGAGCTTGACTGGATAGTCTTCACATCCCCGACAACCATAGTTTCTCTGAACAAGTTTTATCCAGGATTCATCGAAAGCCTTGACTGCAAGCTGGCAGTTATCGGAAACAAGACCGGAAAACTGGCCGAAAAGCAAGGGGTTGAAGTTGACCTTATGCCTGATGATTTTACAGCTGAAGGACTGGTTGAGGAATTCTCAAAACGTGGAATAACCGGCCAGACAATAGGAATTCCAAGAACCGCATCCGCAAGGTCAACATTGCCTGAAGGACTCGAGGAACTTGGAAACACAGTCATTCTTGCTGAAGCATACAAGTCACTTTTCCCAATGGATGACGAGAAGGTCAAGGAACTGATTTCAAAAATCGAAAACAACGAAATTGATGCGATTACATTCACAAGCCCATTGACCGTTGAAAACTTCTTCAAGATAGCTGACGACAAGCAGAAGCTGGCTGAACTTTTAAATGACAATCTTTTGACCGTCAGCATAGGTCCGATTACCGCAAGAGTTTTGGAAAAGTATGGCATTTCCTACATTTACCCTGACACATACACAGTTCCGGACATGATGGAACTATTATTCAAAAAGCTAAACGAGTGATATTAATGGCTGATTACAAATACGTTATTGTCGGAGCGGGACTATCCGGCCTTACACTAGCTGAAAGAATTGCAAATGAATTGGATGAAAAAGTACTGGTTATAGAAAAGCGCAACCACATCGCAGGAAACGTCTATGACTTTTATCAGGACGGCCTCTTGATTCAAAAATACGGCCCTCACATTTACCATACCAAAGAGAAGAAGGTTCACGATTACCTGTCACAGTTTACAGAATGGATCGACTATGAGCACAGGGTATTGAGCAATGTGGACGGAAAGCTTGTCCCAATGCCAATCTGCATAGACACATTGAACCAGCTCTATGGCCTTGACCTCGATGAGGATTCCATGAGGGATTGGATTGACGATCACAAGGAAGACATTGATGAGGTCAAATCCTCAGAGGACGTTGTCTTGAAAAATGCAGGAAGGGACATTTACGAGAAGCTTTTCAAGAACTACACAGAAAAGCAGTGGGGAACTTCAGCGGCAAACCTGAGCCCGTCAGTTATTTCCAGAATTCCATTCAGGTTCAACCATGACACACGATACTTTGACGACCCATATCAGGGAATGCCTAAGGAAGGGTTCACCAAGATGTGCGAGAACATGATAAAGTCAGACAATATCCATGTGGGCCTCAAGTCAGACTACAAGGATTACATCCACAAGATAAACTATGAGAAATTGATTTACACAGGTCCTATCGATTACTTTTACGATTACAAATATGGAGAGCTACTTTACAGATGCCTGAACTTCGTATATGAAATCCTTGACGAGGACTCATATCAGGAGGTCGGTGTTGTAAACTATCCAAACCATCCATATTTCACCCGTATAACCGAGTTCAAGAAACTCACAATGCAGGACGTTGAAGGCAAGACCGCAATCATGAAGGAATATCCTGGATTCAACGGCGAGAAATGCTACCCTTACCCGACCCAGGAATACCTTGACAAGTTCAAGCTGTACGAGGCGGAAATGGAAAAAGAGGAAGATGTCATCTTTGCGGGAAGACTTGCCCGATACAAGTACTACAACATGGATTTGGTTGTAAAAGACGCATTGGAAATATTTGAAAATGAAATTAGGTGATTAAATGATTACAATTTGGCCACAATACATGAACAGAAACTTATCATTGAACGAAGGCCGTAAGATATCATTGGAGGACTCCGTAAAGGACCCTACAATCAATGATATTGAAAGGGCACTCAAAAGACTTAACCTCCCTCACAACGTTCAGAAGGAATTCTCATACCCTGGAAAATGGTATGAAAAATCCGGAAGGGTGCTTGTAGAATGGGAAGGAACAAAATTGGAACTTATACGTGAAATTAGCTTAGAAATTAAAAAGATGAGAAACTGATTATTATGCAAATACCACAACAAATGCTTGAACAATACCGTGAAGCGCAGCAAATCATCGCCTCAGCGGAGGACATCAAAGTGTACTCCCACATCGACTGTGACGGAATTTGTTCAGGCGCAATACTTTCAACCATACTGGACAGACAGAATAATGAACATGAAATCGAATTCGTCAACCTTGACGTTTTGGACGACATTGAGCTTGACCATGAGCTTACAATATTTTCAGACTTGGGTTCAGGTCAAAGAGTGGATGGAAAAGCCAAGAAAGGCCAGAAAATCATCATACTGGACCACCACCCTCCATTAAGGGACCTTGATTATGGAAACGACAAGGACTACACATATCTTGAAATCAATCCTCACCATCATGGAATTGACGGTTCATATTACGTTTGCGGAGGAGGATTGTGCTATTTCCTTGCAAGGGAATATGGATACGATGACTTGAGCTGGATTGGACTTTTATCAGCAATAGGCGACATGCAGAACACAAGGACAGGTCATTTTGAAGGATTGAATGAACTAATCCAGCAGGATGCAATTGACGGAGGATATCTTGAGCTTTCAAAAAACGACATAAACATCTATGGAAGAAACACACGTCCACTTTTCATAGCGCTGTCCTACTTCAGTGACGTCAAGCTTCCTATCACCAACAACACAAATGAGACAATGGCAGTTCTTGAAGAACTTGGAATTGATGAAAAGCACAACAGAAAGACCCTGAACGAACTTACAATGGCCGAGAAAGGAAAGCTTTACAATTACCTCTCAGGCTCCATTGCAAAGGTGGTTCCAAGTGAATACGTCCAATACATCCCTAGACTGATTCTTGGGGACTCCTACACCTTCCTTCAGGAGGATCCCGCAAGTTTCCTGCATGACGCATCTGAATTTTCAACAGCGATGAACGCGTGCGGAAGGAACCATGAGGAAAAGATAGCTATGGAAGTTCTTAAAGGAGATCGTTTTGTTGCACTTGACCAGCTGGAAGTTGTTAGCCGTGACCACAGAAGAAATCTGGCACAGTCCATTGAAAAAGTTACAGAGAATGGAGAGTCAAGTATAATTGAACTCGAAAACCTTCAATACTTCGACGGAACAGGCATCAAACCAGAAATAGTCGGTACCATAACCGGAATGATACTTGGATACTGCAATTGGAAAAAACCAATAATAGGATTCACCCAAACAGAAAGTGACGGATTGAAAGTTTCCCTCAGATGTTCTAGGCTCCTATCCTACGACGGAATACATTTCGGTAACATAATCCGTAAGGTGGCGGGAGAAGTCGGAGGCACAGGAGGAGGCCATTCAATGGCTTGCGGTGCATACATCCCTATTGAGAAAAAAGAAGAATTCCTTGACATTTTCAACAATGAACTTAATGGTAAACTTAAAAATTAAATATATATACTATAAAGATAAAAATAATATTTAATCAATTACAATTGAGGAATGAAAATGATGAAGGCATTTAAAAAAAGAGGTGCATTAACACATTTCCAAATATTAAGTGAAATATCAAAACAAGACCCACACCTCAAACAAAAAGATTTGGCTAAAAAACTCGGGATTACAATCCAGGCTGTTTCAGAAAACATCAAGACACTTACTGAACTAGGCTACATAACTTCAAAAGACGGAAGATCCCCATACAAAATCACCCAAAGCGGAATAGATAAAGTTAAAAAAGACGCAATAAGCTTAAGAAAATACTCTGATTCAGTTCTTGAAACCATGAATCATTACAAGACCATCTGGCCAGCTATTGCAGAAGAAGAACTTAAAAAAGACGACATTGTCGGATTATACATGGAAGACGGTGTTCTTTACGCTCACAAGAAAGAAGAAAATGCAACAGGTGTTGTATTGGATGATGCAGAAGCGAATATGGATGTTGCTCTTACAAACTTAACAGGCATCATTGACATGAAAGTCGGTGAGGTAACTGTTGTCAATGTTCCAACCATCAAGGACGGAGGATCCAAAAAATGTGATATGGACCTTATTAAAAACGTTTACGATAAAGGAACAAACAGCGGCGAGCCATTTGACAAAGTTGCAGTGGCAGGTACCGTTTCACGTGCAGTCGTTCAAAAACTTGGATTAACAATCGATATCGAATATGCCGCTCCTCAAGCATGTGCAAATGCAGCTCGTAAAGGATTACACGTTATCGCAATCTGTGTAGGCGACATGAGCAAGGCATTTACCCGTGAACTTGAAAGCGAAAAAATCAAATTTAATATTATAGATGGTGGAAAATAATTATTTTTCCCTCATCATCTTTAAAAAACAAGCAGCTATTTTTAAATAATCCTCAGCAGAGGAATTTTCTTTTATTACATTTACGTAACCGTCAAGATTCTCATTCTTTGAAAGCCTTAATGCATTATCCAAAATCCTTTTGTTCTTAATATACTCTACCTTTTCAGGCGTGGGCAACTCCTTTTCAATGATTTTGGTATTGTTCGCCTTTCTGATATTGTTGAACCGGGAAATCTCATCCCTTGAAACGAGCATGAATGCAAAGCCTGTTTTTCCAGCCCTTGCGGTTCTTCCAATACGATGAACATAGTCGTCATGGTTTTGGGGAACGTCATAATTGACTATGACATCAACGTTTTCGATATCAAGGCCCCGTGCGGCCACATCAGTTGCAACCAGTATGTCAATGTTGCCGTTCTTGAACTTGTTCATCACCTTATCCCTTGTCTTTTGAGTCATGTCCCCATGAAGGCTGTCCACTGAAAAGTCAAGTTTTTTCAAGTGCTTCGCCACATAATCGACACTTTTCTTGGTGTTGCAGAATATCAAGGCAAGATTTACATTATATGCATCGATTACCCTGGTCAATGCATCGAACTTGTCCTTGATTTTGCACTTGAATGCATATTGGGTGATTTTTGGAATGTTCTCCCTTTTATCGGACACCTTGATGAACTTAGGATTCTTTTGATATTTTTGAGCTATTTGAGTAATTTCTGAAGGTATTGTAGCGGAAAAAAGCAATGTCTGTCTTTGATGAGGAGTGTTTTTAAGTATTGTTTCAATGTCCTCACGAAAACCCATTTCAAGCATCTCATCGGCCTCGTCCAATACCACTCTCTCAACTCCAATCAAATCAAGGTTTCCTCTCTCGATATGGTCTATAACACGTCCAGGAGTTCCGACAACAACGTGTACTCCTTTCTTCAAGACCCGTGTCTGCTTTCCAATCGGCTGGCCCCCATAAACTGCAAGGACCTTGAACTTCTTGATTTTGGATGCAAGCTTTTCAATCTCGCTTGCAACCTGCATGCACAACTCCCTTGTTGGGCACAGTATAATTGCCTGCGGAGACTTGTCCGGTATGAAGACCTTCTCAACAACAGGAATTCCAAAAGCAATAGTCTTTCCAGAGCCGGTTTGTGCCTGACCTATCAAGTCAATGCCCCCTAAAGTGTGAGGCAATGTCAATTCCTGAATGGGAGTCAGCTTATCAAATCCCATCTCACCTATTGCACCTTTTATTTCCTCTGAAATATCTAAATCACTGAAATTCATTACATTAATATTTAAAAAAATAGCTATTTAACTTTTTAGATTAATTTGGATTGAACGGATTTTGACGGGAACTCATGCAAATAGCTGAAGATATCCTCAACATCGTTTAAAATTCCATTTTCAGACGTTCGTCTCTCAAAGATCTTTCTCAGTTCATCATCATTTGGTGAGGGTATGGAATAGCTGTTGCCGAATTCCCTAACATACCTTTCCCTCAATCCTGGAAAGTGCTCGTCGAGTTTACGATAGAAGTATTCGCGATTGCCCTGCCTTAATGTCAAGCCCATTCCCATGTTTATTATTCCCTTAACTCCGGTTTCTATGCATGAATCAAGAATCGAATTAATGTTTTCTTCGGTATCGTTAATGTAGGGCAGTATCGGACAAAGCCATACAACAGTCGGAATGCCCTTCTCCTTCAATTTATCAAGAACTTCAACCCTTCTAGAGGCGGGACAGACATTTGGCTCTACAATTCTGCACAGGTCATCTGAAGCCGTGGTCAATGTGATTTGGACAACTGCCTTTGATTTCTCATTTATTTTGCAAATCAGGTCCAAGTCCCTTAAAATCAAGTCGGATTTTGTGATGCATGTAAATCCAAAGCCGTACCTGTAAATCAGCTCTAGGGATTTTCTCAGATATTCGAGCCTTCCCTCAAGGGGAACATACGGGTCTGTCATTGCACCTGTCCCAATCATTGCAGGTTTTCTCCTGATTAATTCTTTTTTAAGCAATTCCAAAGCGTTCTGCTTAACTTCAATATCCTCAAATTTGTGATTCATGTTATAAACGTCACTTCTTGAATCGCAGTATATGCAACCATGGCTGCAACCCCTGTAAAGATTCATGGAATTTGTGCTGGAGAGGATGCTTTTTGAACTTACATAATGCATGATGTTATATTAATCGTCCCCGTTAATAAATCCTATATAGTTAAATCAACAAATAGTAAAATATGGAACAAAAAAACATTACCGAATACGGAACAGAATACGAGATTAAACAACACCCTTCAATAAAAGGTGTCCAAATAATTGAAGGTAAAAACAATTTCCCCATTAGTTGGCTCAACAAGCAAGGATATTGTGAATACCAACTATATCTCGAGCACATGAAAGGCATAGAAAAGGAACCTACACAGGCAATGACCAGCGGAAGCAAGATCCACCACCAGCTTGAGAACATATTCAAACAGGACGCAACACCTGCAAAATTCGAGGATGCGGTCGAGGCATCAAAAACAGAGGCTTCAATGTCAAGGGAAGTAACTGTAATCTCACCGAAATACGGCATAAGAGGAGATATCGATGAGATATGGATGAAACCTGAAGAGATTGTTATAATTGACGACAAGCCGGGAAGAACACCATACGAATCAACAATGAACCAGGTGAGAGCATACTGTCTAGCATACAAGGACATGACAGGAGAAGAGAGAAAAATCAAGGCGGCACTCAGAGAAAGAGGAACCGAAAACCTGTTCTGGATAGAGATATTCACACCGGAAGTTGAAAAACAAATAAAATTCACAATCGACAGGGTGCAAGGACTGATTGACGGAACAAAACCATTCGTTCCAACCAAAAACCCTAAAAAATGCAGGTCCTGCAGATATAAAGATGACTGTGAGAACGCACTATGAACCGGAAAACAATATCAATAATATTGCTTGCAATCTTTCTGATTACACTAGCCTTTACAGCAGCAAACACATTCATGAGCGACAATGGAGAAATTGAAAACCAGACCGGCACAATGACAATTGCCAATAAGACTGTAAACTATGAAAAGGCCGGAAAATGCGTAGAGGTCATTGACGGAAACACAATCCAGGTATACGGTGTCGGAAAGGTCCAGCTAACCCAAGTCGGAAAGCCAACACAAAAAGCGACACAATACGTCAAGGACAATTGTCTTGGAAAAACAGTTTATCTTGACATAGACGACAAGAAACCGCAGGATGACTACGGAAGAACACTCGCCATCGTATATACAGACAATTCAGACATAAACCAAGAGTTATTGAAAGCAAATATGGCTGAAATATCCTATTTCGAACCGAGCGAATTTAAAAAAGGAGAAGTATAGTTAAACAACCCTATTCAATCCCAAATAGATTTTGTTTTTCTTATACACCTTATCCAATATCCCATTCCATTCCTCAACAGAGATATGACCCTTGTTTGGAATGAGGTTATCAAGAGAAGACTCGTTGACATTCAAAATGTCCGCCAAAATGAATGACAATGTCCTGCCTGTCAAGGACAGGTCATAGGGGTCATATCCAGTAACCGCCAAAACCCATACGTTATCCTTTGATGAGCTGTTGTATTCCTGCCTGAGAGAATCGAACCAGCTCGCTATCCTGTTTTCATCCTCACCGATGCCATCGCCAATGGAAATGTAGTAGTCCTCACCACTGAACTCGACAGAATCAATCGCCTTTTGAATTTTACCCTTAAGTTCGGGAGAGTCAAGTTCCAAATCAAGCTCATTGTTGGTAATGGTATCTTCCAGATAGTTTTGAAGCTCCTTTTTATTCTGAAAATAACCCAAAGGCTCCAATCTGTCAGGATCCCGGTCGCACAAGTCGTAGATTAAATCCTCGTCAACGTCAACAATTTCATATCCTTCAAGTTTATGAGATTTATACTCTTTAAAATCAATGCAATAGTTTTCCAAATCGTCCTTGTTTAAGTACCATAAAACTTGAACTTTTTTAATCATAAAAATCTAAAAAAAATAAGAAGAGATGAGATTAGCCCTCATCGATTACAATGGTTCTTGTAATATTATTTAATATCCTATCGGTTTTCAACAATTTGCCGATTAGCCAATCGAAGACAATAGGAACCCAGTAAATCTTGGTCAAATTACGTACAATCGCTTGAGGCCAAGAAATCTTAGCACCATTTTTTGACCTGACCTGAAGATACATCAAGGATTTACCGACAGTAGCTCCCATAAATTTTTCACATAAAACAAAATACAGAAATATTAAAACCGGCACAACATATATCAAAGCCTGATAAACGGAATAGAAGTCTTTGTGACCAACCGCTGAGAATAACAGGAATGAAACAATCCACATTAAAGCGGACATCACGAAGAAATCTATAATATATGCAATGACTCTTCTTGTAAACACAGTTGCCATTTTATCACCTAACAAACTCTAGGAACTGGATCTGCTATTGGCGCTTCAAGAATTCTTTCTCCACCAATAGGAGTGTTGATAACAACATAATCCCCTTCAACAACTTCACCAATTATTGCCGCATTTTCACCATATTTTTCGCCTTTGATTGCCTCAAGGATAGCTTCAGCCTTATCTGCCTTAACTCCCATGACAACTTTTCCCTCATTTGCTACTTCAAATGGATCAATACCTAACATTTCAGATACAGCATGAACCTCTTCACGAATAGGAATCGCATCCTGTTCAAGAACAACACCCACTCCAGCCTTGGAAGCCATTTCATTAATTGCATTGGCAAAACCTCCACGAGTAGGGTCTTTCATTGCTGTAACTCCTCCAATTTCTAAAGCTTTTTCAATTATATTCCACATAGGAGCAACATCTGACTTCAAGTCAGTGTCAAAACCAAATCCTTCCCTAAAGGACATCAGACTCATACCATGGTCACCTAAACTGCCTGTGACAATGATTTTGTCTCCAACTTCCAATCCAGAATCACGGACAACTTCGCCCTTTTTAGCCAAACCAATACCTGTTGTAACCATAACAATACCGTCTAGCTTGTCCTGAGGCATTACCTTAGTATCTCCGGTTATTACTGCAACATCAACTTCTTCACAGGTTTCATTTAAGGATTTTATGATTTTGTCCAAATCCTCAATCGGGAAACCTTCCTGCATGATTATTGCATTTGAAATAGCTAACGGTTTAGCGCCCATTACAGAAACGTCGTTGATTGTTCCTGCAGCGGAAATCCTACCAATGTCTCCTCCCGGGAAAAACAATGGATCAATAGTATGACCGTCAGTTGTTACGATAATTTCATAATCGCCTATTGGTATAGATGCACCGTCATCCAAGTCATCTAAACTAATACCACCGTTAACGCTTTTTTTGGTGATATTATCTAAAACTGTGCTGGCTATCAAATTAGCCATTACTTCTCCACCAGCACCATGATTCATACTAATTTTATCTTCTGACATTTTATCTCCTATATTAAAATAACAATTAATATGTTAATGTATGTTAGAACAAGTATATAAAATTATGAAAAAAAAGAGTAAAAAAAAGAGAATTTAAGATATAATCTTAAATTAAAATTCCGTTAATAACACCGTCTTGACCAGGTCTGGATGTTACTTTAGCATTACCTTCAGGAGTTTCTACGATAGCACCTTTGGTAATGATGTTCCTTCTTACGTAGTTTGGGTTTGCAGTGTTTTCAACTACGTTGAGAATGTCAACAACTTTGGTTTTGCCGTTAGCGTCAGTAACGTTGATTTTGTTACCGGTAGCTAATCTGAGTTTTTCGTTTCCACCACGGGTTCTGATTTTTCTTAATCTTTTTTCATCTAACCTAGTTTCAGCTGGGTCTCTTCCTAATTCTGATTTCCTTTTTCCACGGTTTGCAACATTTCTTGCACCGGATGGACTTCTTGTTGATTTTCCTTGAGAAATTGCCATTATTTCACCTAATAAATATTAATCTGTAATATAATAATCGCAGTCTATAAGTCTCTTTTCAATTAGGCCATTTGCAAGATTATTAATAGCTTAATTTTTGAGAGCAAAAAAGAGCCTTAAAGAATAATGATAATTAAATATTACTTTATCATTATATATAAATGTTTTATTTTCAAGGCCAAAATCAGAAATTTTAATTTTTATTTTTCAAAATAAATTCATCGATCAAGTTGTCGAAATCCTCTTCGCTCAAGTTCTCATCAGATGCCGCTTCAAGAATCTTTTGAATTTCCTCTGGAGACACGTCGTCGCCCAACAGTTCAAGAAGCAAATCCTTCAAATCACCATCATCGATGTATGCATCCCCATTTGAAGTCATGCAAGTGGAGTTGCCTTCCTCATCAAGGCTGTAGTATGGAATTTCCTTTGTCATTTATTATTCCTCATCATAATCATCAGGAAACTCATAATAAACCACATTATATGGGTCGTCATCGAATTTCCATTCGTTTGGTTCATCAAGGTAATCCTCATCATCCACAATATCGTCGTCAAGCGCTTCTGCGCCATCAACCTGAATGACAATGTTAACATCTTCACCAAGAGATTCAACATCAATACCTAATTCATCCAAATCAATTTCCAATTCTCCATCCTTAATAGCCTCTTCAGGAACTACAATGACTATTTCATCAGCAGAATTAACATTAATATTTGAATCTTTCAATGTATCACCACAATAATTTTTATTCTATAATACATTTAATTTAAGTCATCATATTTAAAAGTAAAGATAGTAACTAGATGTTACTATCAATTTGATAATTTATGCTAGGAATTCCAAAATGGTTTCTGCATCTTGTAGAAAAGACCGGAAGGTTCTCGATGAACATGCTAAATGTGAAGCAAAGCTCATCACATCCTATGTCAATCTTAACGTCACTGGATTCCAAAACGCTTTTTGAAATGTTTAAAACTTCTGATGCGTTGAAAATGGATACTGATGTTGGCAAATTGGAATCATTAATTTCCAAATAGACCCCATCTGAAATTCCATAATCTGCGATGAATCCCTTTTCGCCATCGACTTTTCCTGTAAAAATATCGTTTTCTTCATCATAGCTTGAAATCAATCTTTTTTTCATAATATCAAACCTCAAACATATTATATTCAATATAATTAATAATGAAAGCCCAAGAGCATCTGAAAAGTAATTATAAGTTTTTTTAAAGTAAATGGAATTGAATTAGTGCAATAAAATTGACTTTGATTAATTAAATTAATAGAAAACTATTATAATTACAACAAATATAGTTAAATTAGGTGTCATGATGGTTGAAGAGACAAAAGAACAGTTAGCCCTCGAAGCTGAAATCAAGGAACAGGCACAAGTATTCCTTAAATATCTTAATTCAACACTACCTGAAAGCATGGAATTGGAATATGAAGGATTTTACAGAAGAGGGTTCTTTGTAAGCAAAAAGAGATATGCTGTAATTGAAGATGGAGAAATTATAGCAAAAGGATTAGAGTTAGTCAGAAGAGACTGGGCACCAATTGTTAAAAAGACACAAGAAGCAATTTTAATGGCAATTTTAAAGGAAGGAGATTCTGACAAAGCCATTAAGGAAGTTAAAAAAGTCCTGAAAAGACTTAGAAAGGGCGATGTTGAGAGAAAGGAACTCATCATACACACACAAATAACCAAGCCATTAAACCAATACAAGCAAATCGGACCACATGTCGTTGCCGCCCAAAAAATAGAGGAACATGGAATCAGGGTAAGCCGTGGAACCATCATACAATACATTATAGTGAAAGGAAAAGGGTCAATAAGCCAAAGAGCGGTACCGTACGAATACAGTGAAGGATACGAATACGATAAAGACTACTACATAAACAATCAGTTAATTCCTGCAGTTGAAAGGATTATGTATTCATTCGGATACACAAAAAAGGACTTGCAGGACATGGCAGTCGGCGAAGTCCAGCAAAGCCTTGATGCATTTTTCTAAAAATTTAAATATTTTCAAAACATATTAAACATCATATGATTAAAAATGATGATGACAGAGTAGTTTTCTTTGATATAGATGGAACATTACTTGACACAACTGATTTCGCAGAAACCGCAAGAAAGGCAGCAATAGGATTGATGGTTGATAACGGATTGCCATTGGACAAGGATGAAGCATACGGAGTGTTAAAAACAATCATCCGTGAAAAAGGATCCAATTACGGCAAACACTTTAACGTTCTAACCCAAGTGGTTCTTGGCCATGAAGACCCTATGCTTGTTGCACTTGGAATGATAACCTACCATAACGTTAAAATGGCACTCTTAAGACCGTTTCCTGAAACAATCAATACTTTAATCTATCTTAAAAGCCAAGGATATCGTCTAGCAGTTATTTCAAACGGAATCACCATCAAGCAATGGGAAAAACTAGTAAGGCTTAACGTACACTCATTTTTCGATGCAGTCATTACCTCTGAAGAGGTCGGTAAGGAAAAACCTAATAGACTGATATTTGACGTTGCACTCAGAAAAATGAAAGGAAACCCTGAAAGGTCCGTAATGATTGGAAACAAATTCAAACCTGATGCATTAGGTGCAGTCAACGCTGGAATGAGAGCCATTCTTGTAAACTCTGACGTTACCGAAGATGACAGAGATTACATAAAAAAAGAAAAATTAGACATTACAATTGTTGATGATATTGGTGATGTCAACACCATCCTATAATCATCAATTTTTTTAAAATTCTATTTCTAAAGTTACCGGACAGTGATCGGAGCCATAAACGTCAGACAATATTTTAGCTGATTTTACATTGTCTTTCATTTCTTCATTAACATAGAAATAATCCAGTCTCCAACCAGCATTTCTTTCACGTGCACGTGTACGGTAGCTCCACCAGGTGAAGTTGTTTTCGCCTTCATCAAACATTCTGAAGGTGTCCACAAAGCCAGCTTCCTCCAATTCATCCAACCATGCACGTTCTTCAGGCAAGTATCCTGATTTGCCTTCACAGTTTTTAGGATTGTAAACATCAATAGGATTGTGAGCAATATTATAATCTCCAGTGATTACAACGTTTTTACCCTCATTTTTTAACTCTACAAGCTGTTCAAGCAATGCATTGCAGAAATCAACCTTAAAATCGAGTCTTTTTGCGTTCATCCCACTGTTCGGGAAGTAAATATTGTATAAGAAAAAGTCAGGATATTCAACTCTTAGAACCCTTCCCTCGCTGTCAAGCTCTTCAACGCCAAGACCTTTGACAACTTCAACAGGCTCTATTTTTGAGTATGTTCCGACACCACTGTATCCTTTCTTTTCCGCCTCATTAAATGACTGATGGAATCCATCAACGTCAGCTAATTTCTTGGGAATGTCATTTTCTGTTGCCCTTACCTCTTGAAAGTTGATAATGTCAGCATCGGTATTATCAAACCAGTCCCAAAACTCATCCTTTTTGGAAACTGCTCTGATACCATTCACATTCCAAGAAACCAGCTTGATTGACATTATAACCTAACTCCACGGGAAAGAGGAACTTCACGAAGCCATTTGATGTCACTTTTGTAAAGCATACGAATGTCTTCAACGTCGTACCTAATCATTGCCAACCTTTCGATACCCATACCAAAAGCCAAAGCAGGCTGATTGATTCCTAAAGGTTTAAGAACTTCTGGTCTGAACATTCCTGCACCACCGAGCTCAATCCAGCTTTCCTTTTCTTCGAGATAGATTTCGGATTCTGTGGAGAGGTATGTGTAAGGGAAGTAAGCAGGTCTGAATCTGACTTCAAAACCAAGTTTCTTGTAGAACTCTTTTAATGTACCTAAAAGGTTTTGATAGCTGATTCCTTCACCGCAGACAAGTCCTTCCACTTGGTGGAATTCAGGCAAATGCTTGTAGTCGAATGTTTCTCTTCTGAATACCCTTCCTACTGAAAACATTTTGATTGGAGGCTCATGTTCAAACAAGTGTTTTGTGGAGATACCTGTTGTGTGGGTTCTTAAAACACTTTGGCGTGCGACATCTTCACTCCAGTCATATTGCCAGCCTATGGAACCTGTGTCAGCACCGGTCTCATGGGTTTCAGCGGTAAGCTTAACCAAATCATCATCAGGCAAGTCACAGGTCAATGGATTTTTAAGGTAGAATGTATCCTGCATTTCACGAGCAGCGTGGTCCTGTGGTTGGAAAAGAGAATCGAAATTCCAGAATGCAGATTCAACATATTCTCCATTGTCCTCAATGAATCCCATATTAAGGAAGATTTCCCTGATTTCATCAATGATTTCCCTTAATGGATGTTTTTTGCCTGCAAATACAACAGGAGCTTCCGCATTGATATCATATGGACGATATTCTAAGCTTTTCCATTCACCTTCTTTCAATTGCTGGTGTGTTAATTGAGTAGCTTGTTCTTTAATGGTAAAGCCTTCATCCAATATAGCTTCACCCTTATCTAAAATTTTAAATGAATGTGAGGTGTTCTTTTTAATATCTAGAATGTTTTTTCTGTCGTTTAACTTTTTAAATCCTTCCATAAATGCATCATCGAGCTTTGACTTGAGAATGTTTTTAGCTCCAATCAAGTGATTTAGCAACTCTTCGTCATTATCCAACTTATCCTTGAAGTTTTCACCGTTTTCAGTGAGTTTGACTTCACCCTTGTCAATTTGAGCCCAATTTTTACGACGTAACCATCCAATAGCAATGTTTGCTTGTTTCTTATCTACTCCAGTTGCATCAGCCAAATCTTTCATGTGGATTGCACGTTTTTCAGCCAAAACATCCAAAATCCTACGTTCAGGAAGTCCATTGTTAGCGAATTCTTGACCTGCTTCGGATAATGAGATTTCCTCTTCGACATCCTTTTCCACTTCGATGATGTCCTTTGATGCAAGTGATCCTGCAGCACTCATGACAGACTTGATGTCCATGCCAGTGTTTTCTGCAATCTCTTCAGGAGTCGCATCAGGATTTGCGTCCAATTCTTTTAAAAGTTTCTTTTCATAAATATGTAATTCTCTAATGGTTTTTTTAATATCCTCACTCATTTAAACACCATAATTCTAGATTAATAATATAATAATATATGTTTAAAATGATTTATAAATATAGTGATGAATTGTAAGAATCTTATGAAAAAATAGTGATTTTAAAAAAAAAGAAGTAATAGAGAAATGAATTCTCTATTTTTTAACTTTTACAGTTCTTTTTACAGTGTCTTTAAGGTAAGTCACTTGATATTTGACCTTTTTACCTTTTTTGAGTTTTTTGAGCACTGATTTTTTGATTTTTATTTTTGCAACACCTTTCTTGTTGGTTTTTGCAGTGTATTTTTTGCCCTTGAACTTGAAGGTCAATTTCTTGTTTTTAATAGGAGTCTTGCCTTTTTTTAAGGTAGCCTTTATAACCAACTTCTTAGCGGATTTCTTGACCTTGACCTTTGCAAGTTTCAATACCTGATTAACTTTGACAGTGTTTTTAATGGTTTGGCCTGCATAGGTTGCAGTCAATGTGTATGTACCTGGTTTTACTGTGTTTGGTATTTTAAGGGTTGCATAACCATTCTTATCAGTTTTGACTTTGTAAGTAACCTTGTTTAATGTAATGGTTACAACTTGATTTGCACCAACAGGATTTCCGTTGACACCATATGCACGAACCTTGAAGCTTGATCCGTCAGCATAGTACATGTTGACGTTTGAGTTTCCGCTGAGCCTTGAAATCACATTGATTATGGTGGTACTTTCCTCAAGTGTAACAGGGTTTTGCAAGACCAAAACGTGTTTTCCGATAGACAAATCATTCAATTTTATGTGAATAGTTCCATCAAAGTCGTCAATGAAGAAATAGTCAGTTTCACCGTCAAGGGTTGCAGGTATAAGTTCTGCAAACAATTCATAACCCTCATCATCAAAGAACTGAGCGTCAAATTCAACAACGGTTTTGTATCCAACTTTAATCTCATCAGGAACTTCGATTGTATACAATATCTCAAGAGGCACTAAAATCTCATCATCATCATAAGGGATGGCGATGCTGTAGTTTCCAGGGTCAAGTGCCAATTCAAATTCAGCTGAACCACCACTAACGGTAGTGCTTCCTAAAACTTTACCGTCTTTTAGGATGCTAACCTTTTTTCCGTCATTTGAAGAGTCAAGATCAATAGTGACATTGTTGCCTTTTGAGCAGTATTTGTATTTTGCTTCCTCAGGGTTAGGGTTTGTTACTGTGTATACCTTAATACATGCGGTTCTGTTGTATTTTGCAAAATCATCCCAAGAGTCCACATTATCAAATATCAATGAGTTTCCAAACTCAAAGTGGATTCTAGATTTCTCAAGTATAGGAATTGATTTTGATATGATTTGAACTGAAAATTTATGGCCTTCATTGACCGCAATCTTCTTGTTCAACTTGATTGTTTCAAATCCAGCGTGAGTTGACACACCGCTTTGTGTGTAGATCTCTTTACCGTCCACAAGTATTGTTATGACATACTTCTGACCAACCTTTTCAAAGTAGGTTCCGACAGCGCTTATCAGTTCATTGTTTATAGCCTTATAGTTATTGATGAATTTTATATCCTTATTATTAAAATTACCATTAAAAGTGAATCCTATGTCATATTGATACACAGTATTATAGTTTTCAGTGTTGTTTATGATATAAGCGACAGAAGGATTGACCATTGCAAAGGCTTTGTCGTAGTATGATACGTAGAAGTATCCGTTTTCGCCCCAGCCGGTTCCCCAACTGTTCTTACAAATCCAAGCACCATCTCCCGGAGGAGCAACCTTGAAATTGTTTCTTGAATAAGTGTCATCCCAACCGACTAATGTCACAAAGTGATTTCCATATTCATTACCATAATAATACATTGAATTAGTACTCGGATTATAATAGTCGTTGTTAGCGGTTGCACCATACAGGTGTACAGTCACACCACCATATTTCACCAAAGCATCCTTCAATTTATCATTGTCCAATGCAGAAGTACGTTCAGGTATTATTACAGCATCTTGAATATGATATGAAATAAACGGATCAAATGATGCTAGACTTATCTTACCAAGCTCATCATAAGTGTCGTGTTTTGTGTCGAGAACAGACAACCACGCTAGGAAAAGAGCCATTCCGGAATAAGGATATCCTGCTTCGAAAATTTTAGTATCCCCGAATTCAGTATAACGTGTTGCTGCACCCTGAATGTTGTTTTCAGACAAATCAAGCAATATTCCGGTTGCTTTCAAGAATGCAGATTCAAGAGCACCTGTAGCACCGAATGCCCAACATGCACCATTGTTTCCTTGGTCTTTTACGACTCCGGCCAAGCTTACATTGGTACCATTGATATTCACTACGTAGTTACGCAAATCAAATTTGGAATCCTTTGAAGTTGCATTTGTGACAATGTTTGGAACCAAAGTTATTTTATTTCCTTCATATGACACAATTGTATTAATATATTTCTGGTCATTTAATAGTTTTGCATTTGTATTACCTTTTAAGAATGAACCTGCCTTATCGAAAAAGCTCGCAATATTGTACCCATTAGTAAATGAGAACTTTGAATTACTTATTTCATATTTAGTGTCATATAAATAAGTTGCATTACCATAAGTTCCTGCGTTATTATCCATAAAATGACATGCCCTAATTTGAGCAGTGCTGTCATCAATGTAAAGCGCACCACCATTCAAATGAGCGACATTCTTATTGAACCTGTCATTGATAAGTGAAACAAAAGTATTTGACAGATATATCGCACCTCCATTGTAGTTAGCGACATTATTTATAAAATTGCTACTGACAACGTGCAATATTCCTCCTAACTGAATATATGCCCCTCCAAAGTTTGAAGAACAATTCTCAAACAATGAGTTTTTTATGCTTATGAGGGTTGAAGTATGTTTATTATCCCCATAATTATCCACATAAACAGCACCTGCGTTTTTGGATGATGTGACATTGATGAAATCACATCCGTCAATTGTCATTGAGGTAACTATTTTAGCCCCAATAGCTCCGGCTGTAGCATTTGCATGCAAGTTAATGAATTTTGAATTCAAAATCTTTTGATCACCTTTTTCAGCATAGATTGCAGTGGCATATCTTGAGCTCAATCCTGTGAAAACGGTGTTTTTAATTGTCATATCAGAGTTATAACCATAAATCATACCCCAATAAACAGGTTTATTGGTGATGAATGTTGAGTTGTCCACTTCAATTACAGCATTAAACCCTTTAATGGATGCACCCTGCTTAGCATAATTATTTATGAACTTGTCATGGCTGCTGTAATAGTTACTCTGCTGAACATAAACAGCACCCCCTTCACCAGGGTCAGAATTGTTTTCAAAAGTCACATTATTGGTATACAGCTTACAATTTTGCAGCCATATTGCAGATGCGTTTGCATTGCATATTTTTAAATTATTAATTATTATAGTACCGCCAGTTAATTTAAAAACCATTGCTTGATTTTTAGCATCGATTACATGATTATTCCCATTGATTGTGAAAGTACTGCCCTGAGTGACAGACAAAGGTTTACCGTTCTTGAAAACAGCATCGGTTTGGTTATTAAAGGCATAATCCTTAGTAATATCCCAATATTCCTGAGGACTATTATCAAGATCTTTTGACATGTCTGTAAAAGACCCTGCAGAACTCTCAGACAACGCATCAGAGTCAGAGATTTCCAAACTTTCATCAGCCTGATCGATTTCCAAAGCATCAGTGGTTTGGTTTAAATCCTCTGCGCTGACTGCGCTGACACACAATATTAGAAATAACAATGTAGTTATTAAAAATATTTTTCTTTTCAAAAAGTTTTCCTCCCATTATTTAACACTAATTTATATATTTTTAATTATTAATAAAATGAGAGTATTTATTCAAAAAAATGGAAAAAATATTGTACAATATTATAAAAAAGAAAAAAAAATGGGATGAAAATTTAGTTGATTTTTAGGATTTCATCCAAGTCCAATCTAGGGGATTCATATTCATTGATATGCTCTTCGGACTCGTATCCTAAAGCGATACCCATGATGATGTCCTCGTCTTCAGGAATAGGTAGGTTGTCCCTTAAGATGTACGGATATTTGACGAGCTCATATGCAGGGATGGAGTCCACTCCCAAATCGGTTGCGGCAAGCATGAGACCCATTCCAAATCCACCTAAGTCATAGATTGACCATTGGGTGTGGTTTTTAGGAAGGGTAAGATACACTACAGCAGGAGAGTTGAACAGGATGTGTTGAACGTGATTGAAGTTTTCAAGGTCTTCGTCATCGTCGAATTTTCCGATTGCATCCATGAAGTCAGCCATGTTCTTTTGTCCACGTTCTGAGAAGTTTGTCCTGTGTCCAGGATTCATGTCTGCGGATCCTTTGATTTTCTTGTCGTTTTCAGCAATCCAGGTTTCACGGATTTTTTCCAAGGTTTCGCCAGTTGCGATGTATACGTTCCAAGGTTGGGAATTTTCCCATGAAGGAGACATTCCAGCAATCCTTACAATTTCTCTTAAGGTGTCTTCAGACACTTCATCCTTTTTAAAGTCTCTTGAAGAGTGTCTTTTTTCCATTACTTCAATAAATTTCATTATATCACCTAAACTAATATTAAATCGCATTTAATATAAACTAAAAAGTTAGTTAAAACTTACAGGTTAGTTTGAACTTACCTTAAAATATTAAATATTTACACTACAAAAATTGTAATAGGGTTTTAACATGGAAAACAGTATCATATATCAAAAGGATGCATGTCCTATCAATTGTGTCAATGACTTGTTAAGCAGAAAATGGGTTTTTGGAATCATGAAGGACCTTTTTGCAGGAAAGAAACACTTCAATGAATTCAAGGCAGACAAACCGAACCTGAGCAACGTTGTATTGTCAGACACATTGAAATATCTTGAGAATAAGGAACTGATTTCAAAAAATGTGATTGAAGACGGCACAAAAAGAACCGTCGAATACTTCCTTACCGAAAAGGGAAGAAAAATGAACAAGATACTATATGAAATGGTTATCTTCGGATTATATGAACTTGAAGGTGATTTAAGAGACGAAGAGTTCAAGGAAGAAATAAAAAAAGGATATGAGGAAATACTGTTATAAGTATTCCCTTGAAAGAGAAATATCCAATATTTCCGGCTGATTAATTTCAAAGTCATGCAACTTCTGTTTAAAACCATCAATCAACCCTTCCTTATTTTTGAACCTCTCCAGCTTGTAGAAGCTGGAGATTCTTAGGCCATACCTACTGTTTTGTCAAGGCCTTTCCATTCGTAATAATATTCGAATTTTCCTTGACCAATAGGTATGAAATCTACTAAGCATAGCACCATTGAACCAG
>NZ_JAGAXX010000026.1 GCF_017940815.1 Methanobrevibacter sp. | reverse complement strand
GTGAAATTTCAAGTGTAAAAAAATAAAATTTGAAAGAAGCCTATGAAATTTTACAGACTCAAAAAAATAATTAATTTTGAGTCGTCCTCAAAAATAGATAAAAAAATATTACAAATTACTTTAATTACTAATAAAAACCCAAATTAAAGTAAAAAAAATATTACAATTTACTATTGAGAACTTCCCGATAAGTTAATAAAATACCGCCAATAAATAATAATATCATGAGAATTATTTTAGCAGGAACCGGCAGTGCAGTTGGAAAAACAACAATTGCAACCGGAATTATGAAAGCCTTAAGTGAAAAATATGATGTTCAGCCGTTCAAAGTCGGACCAGACTACATCGACCCATCATACCACACATTGGCTACAGGCAACACCTCAAGAAACTTGGACTCATTTTTTATGAAAGAGGGCCAGATTAGGGATTCATTCATAAAGGCCATGAACGGCAAGGACATGGCAGTGATTGAAGGAGTCAGAGGACTATACGAGGGAATTGATTCAATAAATGATATTGGAAGCACAGCCAGTGTTGCAAAGGCACTTAAAGCACCAGTCATACTCATTATCAACTCAAGAAGTTTAGTGAAAAGTGCAGCGGCCTTAGTTTTAGGCTTTAAGGCACTTGACCCCGAAATAAACATTGCCGGAGTAATCCTTAACAAGGTCAAAAACAAGGCACATTATGAGAAAACCAAAAGGTCAATTGAAGAAATTACAAAAACTGAAGTCATCGGAGGAAACATAAGGGATGACAACATCTCAATTGAACAACGCCATTTGGGCCTCGTTCCTGCACGTGAAAGGGAAACATCAATCAAATTCATCGACATATGGTCAAAAACCATCAAGGAATCAATTGACTTGGACCGCTTGGTGGAAATAGCCAAATCCGCTCCAAAAATCACATCTGAAACAATCCCGATCTGGAACAAGCTAAACAAGCAACCGGTTAAAATAGGTGTTGCATATGATGAGGTGTTCAATTTCTACTATAAGGAAAATATTGAATCATTGGAAGCGAACAACGCTAAAATAGAATATTTCTCACCGCTTAACGATGAAAATCTCCCCGATGTGGACGGACTATATATCGGAGGAGGATATCCTGAACTGTTCTCAAAGGAATTGTCATCAAATTCACAAATGCTCAAGGACATAAAGCAGTTCCACAACGAATCAAGACCGATATTCGCCGAATGCGGAGGTCTGATGTATCTTATGAACTCAATACATGACGACAAGGTCGTTGACATTTATCCTTACAAATCTGTCCTTACAGACCGTGTTCAAGCACTGAAATATACAATAGCTGAAGTGCAGGAGGACAACATCATATCCAAGAAGGGAGAAGTGTTCCACGGCCACGAATTCCACTATTCAAAAGTCATTGTAAACAAACTGGAAAATCCATTGGCATTCAAAATCACAAGAGGAAAGGGGTCATACAACCTACAAGACGGTTTCATGGAAAAAAACACTCTTGCAAGCTATGTTCATACTCATGTGGCAGCAATGCCTGATTTCGGAGGAAACCTGACAATTTCAGCAAGAGAACTTGGAGATTAATATGAAAAATAAACTTGATTTCTTTAATCCAATAATATTAGTTGTTGGAATCCTTGCATTTCTGGCAATGGGTTACATCGGATCATTCAACTACAGATTTGAAGATCCATTGAAAACAGAAGTGATATTAACAATAATATTCGCCTGCATAGTTTTTATTGCTGGCTATTTCATTGCAAACAAGAAGATAAGTATTGAAAAGGGCCAGGATTTTAATTTCTTAAATGAAAAACTGTTAGTTGGATTAACAATAATCGCCTTAATTTTACAAGCCTTAAACCTAGTTCTGCTTGGAGGAATACCTCTTTTCAACAGTACTTTAAAGGCAAACGCCACAACAAACATTTGGAGAATAGCTTACCCTCTATTTTTAATAATGATTAACTTGATTCTTGCAAAATACTACAATAGGAAATATCTGTTGTTAATCCTTGCAGGAGCATTAATATTCGGCCTTAACGGATACAGAACTTCCGTTTTGGGAATTTTAGGAAGTTCATTCATTACATTATATTATTTAGATAAGATATCAAGAAAAATAGGAATAGCGTTCATTGCACTGATTGTAATCGGACTCATGGCTGTAGGTTACATAGCATCCCAATCAATTGCAACACAACATTGGACACTAAATCCATTAGAATTAATATTTTATCGTGCCGCATTCACATTGGAAGTGTTTGAAAAAATCATTCCATTGGCCGGAACCACCCATGGCCATATATTAAGCATGATTTTTTCATCCGGAAGCCCTAGAACATTTGTCGGAAATTATGTATTGCACTATGATGTTTGCTTGACTTCAACACTCTTCGGACCGGCCATGCTTGATTTCGGATACATTGGCCTTACAATTCAAATGTTATTCATGGGAGCATTTCTCGGATTGCTCAATAAATTAAAAAAAGGAATTGGAATTGGAATATACTCAATTATCTTAACACATACAATTATCTGGATAGAAACAGGTCCAACGGACATCATGATCTGGTTCCTATACCTGATAGGACTGGTTTATATTGTCATATCCTTAAAAAATAGAGAGTGAAATGAGAAATTAATTCTCATTAAACTTTAACCACAATTAATTCTATACGAAAATTAATAATATTAAGATTATTAATGAAATGAAGAATATGAATGTTCCTTTAACAATGAAATCAGCGTTCCTATCGGTGTAAAGGGATAAACCGTAGGATAAGAGTAAAGCAACAACCATCTCAATTAATCCAGTGATTCCAGAATCCATTCCCAATAGATGTCCCGCAATGAATGAAATGAGATATGAAAATACCACTACAAGAAGGATTAAGACTATTGGATTTTTGATGAGTTTAAATACTAAAGGATTTGAAAGTATCCCACCTGATCTTGCATCATAATTGTACAAGTTGGTTTGAGCGTACGGGTCTCTGGATGGAAGACGAGCCTTGTTTAGTAATCCTAATCCTATTCTTGGCTGCACTTCATCGATTTGCCTATACAATGTGTTTTTATAAACTGTAGGATTAGCGTCCCTTCTCTGCATTATGTATTCCATGTCAGAGGCATCATAGTTATACTCTGGATATTCCTCTTCAATATATGAAGCTCCGCCATCATAAGGTGTGTTATCCAAAGTTGTTTGATTGGTTCTGTCTTGATATTTCTTTGCAAGCTCAAGCAAGCCATCTCTGTCTACCAATTTGATGTTTTTCCTAAGTGCATAGTTTCTAGCCTGTTCAGAGAAATAAGATGAAGAAACGATTAGCACTTTAGAAGCCTTAATGGTCTCTTGAATATCTTCCATTTCCTTCAAGACATCCACACCTATCTGGAAAGTCTTATCATAGTTTTTACATGCTACAACTACACCAAAATCCCCAATTGTTGTAGGTAGAATAGCATATATGTCAATAACTTTCTGTGAGGTTTTAAAATTCTTATAGACCTTAAAACCTGAATCCTCCATTACCTTTGCTACAAAATTAATTAATTGTGGTTTTTCCAAGTTTCCACCCGCGTGTGTTTTTTCTAAAATTAATAATATATTTTATAATCTAAATTATTATTAAAGTTTTTTATGTAAATCTAAGAAAACCTAAAATTATTTAAAAAAAGAACTGCTTTATTAAATATATGAAAGCTCTAATAAGTAATGATGACGGAATAACCGCATCAGGAATACTTGCATCCAAAAAAGCGGTTGAAAACTTATGTGAAACATATGTAATAGCTCCTGAAACACAACAAAGTGGAATAGGCCATGCACTAACATTATATGAACCTTTAAGATTAAATAAACACATTTTAAGAGATGGAAGTATTGGATATGGAGTTACTGGAACACCTACTGACGCCGTTACCCTAGCTTTATTTGAAATAATGGATGAAAAGCCAGACATAATGATTTCAGGAATAAACACTGGATTCAACATTGGAAAAGCTGAACTTACAACATCCGGAACACTGGGGGCTGCAATAGAGGCAGCAAGTTTTGGAATCCCTACAATCGCAATATCACAGGAAGTGACACGCGAGGACATAAAATTTGAAAACGGAGCCAATCAGGTAGATTTTGATTTTGCATGCAAGATGCTTAATAAATTGGCAAAAATTGTTTTAAAAAAAGGGTTGCCTGAAGGAATTGATTTGCTGAATGTCAATGTTCCCGCTAATCCTTCAGACGATACATTTGAAATAGCTAACTTAAGCGAAAGGATGTATGTTCCAGTTATCGAAAAGCGAATGGATCCACGTGGAAAACCGTACTACTGGATAGACGGCGATCCATATGAACACCATGAGCATGGAAGCGATGGCCATACCTTGCAAAATTTACAAAAAACCACAATAACTCCAATAAGAATTGATATGACTGGAGATACAAAAAAATTAAAAGATTATTTAGAGATTTAACTCTTTAAGGATTTTATCTCTTTCTTCACGAAGCTCGTTTAAAATTTTTTCATCAGTACATCCGTCTTTTTCAAGTTTAACCAAAGTTCTTGTTATAGCAGCTAAGTTGCTTTCTAATTGATTAATTGCCATGCTATAATATTAAAACATTAAAGTATATAAATCTAGAATATGAAATTATAATATACTATTAAAGGATTGAAAATCATGTCAGATAGAGATCAAGTGAATAAATTATTCAGACAGTTTAAAAACAAAAATGTAGTTGTAGAATTAAGAGATAATAATCAGGCTGAAGGAAAAATAATAGCTATTGATAATTATTTAAACATCGTTTTAGAAAATGATAACGGTATTGAAACTTTAAAAGGTGGAAATATAGTTTACGTTAGTTTAAACGAATAACTATCACCTAAACCATTTTTACGCAAACACCACAAAATTATTCAAAATCAACCTCAATACCTAAAATATTATCTGCACCGTTGAAAACATCCTGTGCAATTTGAGCAGCGCCAATTGCTCCTGATTCTTTTGAGATTACTTTTAACTCGTATTTACCTTTGAAATACTTGTTGATTTCATCCTCAAAGTTGAAAGGTTCGGTTGCGCTTCCGATGGAACCTGTCAATACTATTCCCTCTATCTCGTTTTCACAGACTACATCCAAACCTGCAATCTCCATCGCAACGGTCATTATCAATGTGTCGATAGCCAATTTTGCCTTTTCATCACCGTTTCTATAGTTTTCAAGCAATTGGTCTTTCATGTTGGCCACTTTGCCGTCGATGCCTGCAATCTTGATGGCACCTGCATGTGAAAAGCATTCGTTGGCTCCGCGCCTTCCCTCATCGATATCTCTCAACATCTCCAAGTCAAGCGGTCCGTGGACAATTCCCATAGCTCCAAGACATGCATCGATTGCCCCCTTGATTTTGGAGTCTTCAATCAGTATGTCCACACTGTTGGAGGATATGTCTGCAACTATATAATTTTTCCATCCTGTCTCCTTGAACGCATTGTATGAGATGCTTACCTTTTCGGGACTTGCCTGGTGAGAATAAGCCGCATTAAACAATTTATCCAATGAATCTGAACCCTTGTGAAGACCAGGAATCATTATTGTTGGGATATCTGAATTTTCAAGCTCGGAAAATACTGATGTTCCGCCGCCTGTGACCTTGCCTGCACCATTGATTGACAATATTCCTCTGTCTTCAACCTTATCAATAGGCAAGATTTTGCTGAATCCGTCACCCATTGCATATGTAATTGCCATGAGCTTGACAGAATCCAAGTCGACCCTTTTTGACAACTCCTCAATGGCGGAAACCTTACCGCTTTTAGAGTCTTCCCTATCAATTTTAAAGATATCGATTATTTCGCCATCATGGGACATCAAACAAAAAGAGATACCTGTTGTTCCATGATCCATTCCAATAAAAACCATATAAAACTCCCCTCAATTAGATATAAGTATTAAAATCAATAGTTAAAAAAGTTATGTTTAAGAAAAAAAGAATAAAAAATTTAAAAGATGAATTTAATCATCTTTTTGTAATCCACAAGCTTTTCTGAGTCTTTCTCCAACAATTTCGATTTCTTTTTGACCTTCAGCTGCTCTCATTTCTTTTAAGTTAGCGCCGTCGGTAGCGTTTTCTTCAGCCCATTGTTTTTTGAAAGTTCCGTCTTGGATTTGTTTTAAAGTTTCTTTCATACCTTCTTTTGCTTCGTCGGTAATGATTTTTTTACCTCTGGTTAATCCACCGTATTCAGCGGTGTTACTTACATCATGCCACATTCCAGCGAAACCTTTTTCATAGATTAAGTCTACGATGAGTTTTACTTCGTGACAGGTTTCGAAGTAAGCGATTTCAGGTTGGTATCCAGCTTCAACCAAGGTGGTGAAACCTGCATTGATCAATTCAGTGATACCTCCGCACAATACGGTTTGTTCACCGAATAAGTCGGTTTCGGTTTCTTCTTTAAAAGTGGTTTCTAAAACACCAGCTTTGGTTAAACCACAAGCTTTTGCCATACCTAATGCTAATTGTAAAGCATCACCAGTTGCATCTTGTTCTACTGCTACTAAACCAGGAATACCGAATCCTTCTTCGTAAGTTCTTCTTACCATGGATCCAGGTCCTTTAGGTGCGAACATTACTATGTTTACATCTTCGCCAGGTTTGATTAATTCAAAGTGAATGTTGTAACCGTGAGAGAATGAAATGGTGTTACCAGCTTCAACATTAGGTGCAATTTGTTCATTGTAGACTTTTTCTTGGATTTCATCAGGAAGCAAGATGTGAATAATGTCAGCTTCTTTGGATGCGTCTTCGATGGATTTTACATTCATTCCATCTTCTTTAGCAACGTTCCAAGAACTACCGTTTTCTCTTAAACCTACAATAACATTAGCTCCACTATCAGCCATGTTTCTAGATTGTGCTCTTCCTTGTGAACCATAACCGATTACAGCAATGGTTTTTCCTTCAAGAGCATCTGTATTTACATCATCGTCGTAATACATTTTCATTTAAATCATCTCTTTGAATAATTAATAAAAGTTAAGATATTTAAAATATCAAACTATAAATTTGAATTTCAATATTAATAAAAGTACCTTTTTAGAGCCATACTTTTTGCATAAATAATTAAAAATAAAAAAAATAAAAGATGGGATTAGTAACCATCTACTAAAACTTTCAACTCACCAGTCACAATGTCAATAATGAGACCGTGAACAGGCACATCAGGAATCAATGGGTGATTTTTGATTTTTTCTACAACGTTTTTAACGTTTTCCTCTTCAGATTCAAATCCACCAATCCATTCAGCCAAATCATATTTAGCGATGTCTTCTTCCTTAATTCCTCTTGCAAGCATTTTTTCTTTTAATGCCTCAGCGTCAGCACCAGCCATACCACATTCAGTGTGACCTACAACCATCACCTCTTCAGCACCAAGGTTGTATAAAGCTGCACCGATGGATCTTATTGCATCTTCCCCAACAATTGAGTTACCAGCGTTTCTGACGATTTTTGCATCTCCTCTTTTAAGACCGAGTGCAGGTTCAAAAAAGTCGATTAATCTGCAGTCCATACAGGTTAGGATAGCTAACTTTTTAGCTGCATGGTGAGACATTTCTTCGCCTTCAAAGTTTTCCACGAATTCCTTATTGTCTTTTAATACGTTTTCTAATATAGTCATTTTTATACTCCCCTTGACATAGCTGTAAGGCCAGTACGAGCTATTCTTTTAATTCCATAGCCCTCTAATAAAGATATGAATGCATTGATTTTCTTTTTATCTCCAGTGAGCTCCATCATTAATGACTGTTCTGTAACATCCAATATGTGTGCTCTGAAGATATTAGAATATTGCATTATTTCTGCTCTTGCTTTTGCATTAGGAATATTTACCTTAACAAGGCACAGTTCCCTTTTAACAGCTTTTTCAGTGATATCTTTAATCTTGATAACGTCAATTAATTTATTTAATTGTTTCATTACTTGTTCCAAACCTTTTTCATCCGCATGAACTGTAATCACCATACGGGATAGTCCTTCGACTTCTGAACTTCCAACAGTAATACCGTCAATGTTGAATCCTCTTCTATTGAACATTCCAGCAACTTTCTGCAAAACCCCCGGTTTGTCTTCAACAAGTGTTGAAATAACGTGATATTCTAAAGTCATTTAAATCACATCCTTTTCAAGTTTATACTCACCAATCATCTCATTTATTCCAGCTCCAGGAGGAAGCATAGGCAATGCCTCTTCAGAATCAATTACAACATTCAATAAAACAGGTTCATTGTCTTTTATTGCAGCAGACAATGCTTCCTTAGTCTCACCAGGTTTTGTGATTCTTACTCCATTAACACCAAAACTTTCTGCGAGTTTAACGAAGTCTGGACTATTACCAAGCAAGGTTTGTGAGTGTCTTTCATTATACAATAAGCTTTGCCATTGGTATACCATTCCTAAAGTTCTGTTTTCTAGAACAACTGCTATTACAGGCAAGTCATATTCACGAACGGTAGCCAATTCCTGACAGACCATCAAGAATCCACCGTCACCGTTGATTGATACAACAGGGTCTTCAGGACATGCAACTTTAGCACCGATAGCTGCAGGGAATCCGAATCCCATTGTTCCAAGTCCACCGGATGATATGAACTTACGTGGCTTTTGGGTTTCAAAGAAGTGTGCTGCCCACATTTGGTTCTGTCCAACATCAGTTGTCAATATGGATTCAGGAGTTAAAGCCTCTGAAATTTCCTTTATAACAGTTTGAGGTTTTAAAGGCACATCATCATAGGTTACACGAGGACGCAATTCTTGTTTTTTCACCTTTAACATATCTGTCCAATTATTTACTTCATCAGATGGATTATAACCTTCTAAAACTTTATTTAATGAAGATAAGATGTTGCGAGCGTCACCGACTATCGGCAAGTCAACATCAACATTCTTTCCGATTTCAGCAGGGTCTATATCAATGTGAATGACCTTGGTTTCAGGCACAAAACTATCCAATCTACCTGTGGTCCTGTCTGAAAATCTTACACCAATAGCTATTAATAAGTCAGATTCATTAATGTAATCGTTTGAAACTTTCCTTCCGTGCATACCGAGCATGCCCAATGCCAAATCATCAGTCTCATCAAAAGCACCCTTACCTAAAAGTGATGTCATTACAGGTGCATTAATTGTTTTAGCCAATTTATTCAATTCGCAGCATGCATTGGATATTATTACTCCAGCACCAGCTAAAATTAAAGGCTTCTTAGCTTCTTTAATTAAGTCACGAGCCTTTTTGATTTGTCTAAGGTTACCTTTAATTGTTGGGTTGTAACCCGGAGTGTCGATTAAAGAATCATCAAATTTAGTCAATTCCCCTTCCTGAACCTCTTTAGGCACATCGATTAAAACGGGTCCAGGTCTTCCAGTTGAAGCAATTTCAAAACTTGTCTTAATCATTGAAGGAATTAAATCAGGACTTTTCGGTTGATAACTATGCTTTACAATAGGCATTGTAATTCCAATGATGTCAGCTTCTTGGAATGCATCATTTCCAATCAAATGAGTAGGAACTTGACCGGTAATTGCCACAATTGGAGAAGAATCCATAAATGCTGTTCCTATACCAGTTACAAGATTGGTTGCTCCAGGACCTGAGGTTGCCAAACACACCCCAACACGACCAGATGCCCTTGCATAACCATCAGCTGCGTGAGCTGCGGCTTGTTCGTGTCTTACTAGTATATGATCAATGTCTGCATCATATAACATGTCATAGAAAGGAATGGTTTGTCCGCCAGGATAACCAAATATTGTTTTGACCCCCATATTCTTGAGGGATTCTATTATTGCTTCTCCGCCTCTCATTGTAAAAACCTTTTTTTCATATATTATACAAATACTTTTGAATACAAAAATATATATAATTATTGAAATCATATTAATGTTAATACATTGTGTGATAAAATGAATTTCACAAAATACCTATGTCACCGAATCCCTGAAAGGAGCTTTTTTATAAGAGGACATCAGTTTCCAGTCTGTGCCAGGTGCACCGGATTCTATACTGGTTTAATTGTCTATTTAATAGCCTATGTCTTTTATAAGCATCCCTACAACTGGAATATGCTATTCATTTCAATGATTCTTTTAGTTCCCGTGGCAATAGATGGATTAACACAGTACTTTGGCCCAAGGGAAAGCACAAACACCTTGAGATTCATTACAGGATTTGTTGGTGGAATAGGTTTGATAATCTTTATTAAAATAATATTAAGGTGGATTTTAAATGTTTTGTAGAAATTGCGGTGAGGAAAATCCGGAAAATGCGGTTTTTTGTAAAAATTGCGGTGCTAAATTAAAAGAAGAAGTTAAAAAGGCAGAAGTGATCGACACTCCTGTTAAAAATCAAAATAATAATTATAACAATAACCAACAAACAACACAGACCACCACAACCAAAAGCAGCTCATCCGATTCAGGTAGCTGGATTGCATGCTGTTGTGTCGGATTGTTTTTAATATTTATAATATCCGCACTATTCAGCGGATTCTAGTCCTTCATGTAGTGATATAAAACAGCTTTTTGAGCGTGCATCCTGTTTTCAGCTTCATCAAAGACAACTGACTGAGGTCCGTCAATCACTTCAGCAGTTACTTCCTGACCTCTGATTGCAGGTAAGCAGTGCATGAAAATAGCTCCATCATTAGCTAAACTCATTAAATCTGAGTTTACTTGGAACGGTGCAAAATCCATTTTTCTTTGAGCAGCTTCAGCCTCATCGCCCATACTTACCCATACATCAGTATAGACAACATCAACATTTTCCAAAGCAACACCAATATCATCAGTTACTGTGATTTGAGTATTGTTTTCGCTAGCATATTCATTAGCGATTTTTAGAATTTTTTCTGAAGGTTCATATCCTTTCGGACAGGCCACTGACATGTCCATTCCGAGCAATGGAGCGATTAATAAAAGGGAATTACATACATTGTTTCCATCACCGACAAAGCAGATTTTTTTACCTTCCCAATCACCAAGATGCTCTTTGATTGTTAATGCATCGGCCAATGCTTGGCAAGGATGTTCAAAATCGGTCAATCCGCTGATGACAGGGACATCAGAGTGTTCAGCTAGTTCTTCAACATCACTGTGTTTAATAGCACGAATCATTATTCCATCAACGAAACGGCTTAAAACTTTTGCAGTGTCGTAAATAGGTTCGCCTCTACCCATCTGCAAGTCATTGGAAGATAGGAAAATTGCTCTTCCACCCAATTGATACATTCCAACATCAAAAGAAACTCTTGTTCTGGTTGATGACTTCTGGAAAATCATTGCTAATGTCTTTCCTTCAAGAGGTTTTTCCTCTACTTCGCCTGCCTTAATCTGACTAGCCAACTCTAGAATATCTTTAACATCATCTTTGATGTCTGTTATTGATAATAAACTACCCATTATAATCCCCTTATAATCTTAATAAAAATAAATATATTTTATTTATATATATTAAATGTTTCTATGAGCTCATTCTAAAATTAATATCTCTCAAAGTAGATATTACAGGAACCAATAAGAATAGATAAATGAAATTGCTTGAAACATTGAAATCCAAGAGATTTACAATAACGGTTAATCCCATAATCAAGAGCAATGTATTGAATACATACTTATTTTCACTTTTTGAAGGGTTATTTTCCAGAAATCCTTTTTTGTATGCATATGAATACATGATTAAAAAGAACAGGATTGTCAATAAAATATTTATTCCAAATACCACTTCAGCTAGGAAAAACCGTGAATATGTACCTATCAAGGAAGTTGTAAAAGGAATAAATGATATGCAAGCCAAATACAATATGTTAATCCATAAGTAAGGCATATTCAATGAATTGATCTTTATAAATTCATGGTGATATATCCAAAAGGAACTGACCAGAATAAAACTTACAATAGTGAAACCGAATGTTGGGGCAATTGATATCAAAAAGGCCGAAAAGTCCCCAACAGTCAACAATTGAGCTTCAGGCAAAGCCATACCAAAAACCAAAAGGGTCATTACCATACCAAAAATACCGTCGGTCAAACCCATCAATCTTCCGGGATCGATATCAATATTGCGTTCAAAGGATTGCTTGAACCTTTGATAAAAACTGGTTTTGGCATCGTCAATTTTCTCTTCAAATGAAGGGGTATTGGAGTATTTCTTCTTCAAGTCATCTGTAAGATTTTTGATTTTTTCAATATCTTCAGTGTCAAACTCGCCGGCAATCAGGGAAACTTCATCATTGATGAAATTTTTTAAATCTTGCAATTCTCGAGAATCATTAAGCTCATCCGGTTCGATAATATCACCCGACTAAAAAAAAAAGAAATTTAGTTTAAAATTTCTTTCATATGTTCTACACGTTTGTTTACAAGGTCGGTTGTACCTACATCGCTTCTGTGGTAAACGTTACCTTTAACAAACTCACATGCTTTTTCAGCTATCTTTTCAGCTTCCTCAATGGAATCTCCACTAGCAACGATTCCTAATGCCCTTGAACCGGACAAGTGAATTCCATCTTCCTCTTGAGATACGGCTGCATAGAACACTTTTGCACCCATATCCTCAATAGCTTCCTCATCAACTTCAATAACTTCGCCGGCATGTTCGGTTTCAGGATATCCGTCAGGTACGATATATTTACATACGCTAGCCTTGTCCTCAAATTCAACTTCATCAAGAGTGCCGTCAACAATAGCTTGACATACATCAGCCAATGGAGTTTTGAGAAGTGGCAATACGTTCATTGCTTCAGGATCTCCAAACCTTGCATTGTATTCAATGAGTTTAGGTCCGTCAGCGGTTAGCATGAACTGACCGTATAGGATTCCTTTGTATGGTTCAGCTTCTTCAGCAATAGCCTTTAAGGTAGCTTGCATGATTTCAACAGCTGCATCATAATCTTCCTGAGTTAAGAATGGCAATAATCCACCGACATCAGAGTAAGATCCCATACCACCGGTTATTGCACCGACGTCCCCTTCAAATGCATGAGGGTGGTCTTGTGCTGCAGGCATTGGAGCCAAATGCTCACCGTCACAGAATGCCTGGATAGTGAATTCTTCACCTATTAATCTTTCCTCGATGATAACTTGAGCAAATCCTCCCATTACATTATCAATTACTTCACAGGAGTATTCTTTTGCTTCCTCATTGTCCTTAAGGTGGTCACCTACAATTTTCACGCCTTTACCACCGGTCAATCCGACTGGCTTAACAACTACATCACGGTCAAATTCATCAAGGAATTTTGAAACGTCAGCAGAATTGTCAAATACTTTGTAAACTAAAGATCCTTCGATTTCATAGTCTTCAAACAGTTTTCTCATGAATGACTTGTCAGTTTCAATACGTGCTGCACTTTGGGTAGGTCCCACACATTTGATTCCGTTTTTTTGAAGCTCGTCAACAATTCCTTTTCCAAGGGGAGCTTCAGGACCGATGAATGCTATGTCAATGTCATTTTCAACGGCATATTGTGCCACTTTTTCAACTTCTCCTTCATCGCCTTGCTTATATTCAGCGATTTTGGACATACCAGGGTTAATTTTACTCATGTAAACGTATAACTCAACATCATCTTTTAAAGCATCAGCTATTGCATTTTCACGAGCACCAGTTCCAACAACTAAAACCTTCATAATTTAGTCTCCTATTGATTTAAGTTATATATTTAAAAATATTTAAAAGTTTTAATAAAACTAATAAAATATAATAACCATGACAAAATACTATTTAGGGGCCTGAATTTTTTAGTTCTCAGATAATTGTTGTATGGCCGTTTTTGAGTAGTATCCTTGTGATATGATTAGGGCTCCTAAAAATACATTTAGATATACGGTTTTTGCAACTGATTTTGGTGTGTATTTGTGT
>NZ_JAGAXX010000025.1 GCF_017940815.1 Methanobrevibacter sp. | reverse complement strand
TCTTCACCATTGAAATGTGCTAGATAATATACAAACCATTCAAGAGGAACCACCAATACGAATGGAGATAAGAGATTATCCACATCAGCATAGTCTTTCAATTCATAAATGATTGATTTCAATTCCAGATTTTCAGAAAAGTCAATTGCCTTATCAGTAATTTCATCTGATTCAAACCCTGATTTTAAAATAATAATCGGAACATCCTTTTCTGCCCTTTCAATCAAACCATGTCTGAATTCAGCAGAATATTCAGGACAAGCATGCTTGATTGCACCTTCCATGAGCATGGTCATTGCCAACTTGTAAGCAAGACCGAAGTTAGGGCCGCTTCCTAAGCAGTAGAAAATGTCCTCTTTTTTAAAGTTCTCTGCAAGAAGCCTGTTGTCAAATTCAGTGGTTTTTAATAGCTCTTCAATAATGTCAGGCAGTTCAGACAATTGCTTCAATAAGTTGTCCTTTCTTTCATAATCTGAAGCTGCAAATAATATCTGATATAAGCTTGCAAGTTGAGTGATGTATGTTTTGGTTCCTAAAATAGCTGTTTCTGTTTCACATCTTGTAACAATTGGAGTTTTAGCTTCTTTAATCATTGAACTTTCAGGTTCATTTGAAATGGAAACAGTGTGAATATTAAATTCGTTAGCTTTTCTAAGTGCTGCAAGAGTATCTGCAGTTTCACCGGATTGTGAGGTGAAAATTGCGATTGAATTTTCATTTTCAACCAATTTCTTGTTGTAGTAGAATTCATAACCTGCATAGACTTCAATGTCTATATTAGTACTGGACATCCTAATTGCATCCCTAACACTGTAACAGGTTGAAATAGAACTTCCACAACCTACCAAATAAACTTTAGAAACATCTGAGACTAATTTTGACACTTCATCCATAGTGGCTTTTTCACTTTCAAAAGTTTTTCTTAATGAATCCGGTTGCTCCATCATTTCATCATACATTTTGTACTTCATAAGCTTAAACTCCTTAAAATTAAATATTATAATTTATATATTGTTAATTAATATATAAAAAGGTTTTTTAAATAATGATTAAAATGAATGAGGATTTAACATTAATTGGAATGGAAAAAGGTAGACAATACGAGACAATCATTTCCACCAAAAATGAAGATGGCAGTAAAAATGCCGCACCAATTGGCGTGATTTATGCAGGCAATGACAAGATAATCATCAGAATTTTTAAGGGAAGTCACACCTTGGACAATATCATTCGTGAAAAAGAGTTTATAGTCAATATCACCCATGATCCCGAGCTTTACACCATATCAACCCTTGGAAACCTACCACAAGATTACTTTGAAGATGACGGTTCAATAAAATGCATGAAGGCATTTTTCAAATGCGAGGTAATCCGCTTAACTGAAGCAGTCAAGCAAAGCGACCCCATTAAAAAGAAGGATGAAGCTATTGTCATAAAAGCAAAAGTTACTGATATGACCGTGAAAGAGGATGTTCATGCATTGAACAGAGGATTCGGATATGTCATTGAAACATTGGCCAATTACACCCGCTTTGACATAGTTGGCGATGATCAAAAAGAAGAATACATAAAAAAATTTAAAGAAGCAAATAGAGTTGTCCTCAAAGTCGGAACTAAAGAAGATATAAAATCCATGCAAATAATAAAAAAAGAATTGATGAAAAAAGGGTACGAACCCTAATTTCTTATAACATCCATAAATTCAAAACTGTCGCCGTCAAACAGTCCCTTATCTGAAATCTTGATTGATGGAATGACCAATAACGCCATGAACGCCATTGTCATGAATGGCGCTTCAAGCTGACAACCCAATGCCTTAACCATCTCATGCAAATCGCCCAGCTTTTCAGCAACTTCATATGCATCCTCATTTGACATGAGCCCCGCAATAGGAAGAGGCAGTGAATCTTCAAAGTCAACACTGTAAATGGCAATTCCACCCTTATTTTCAATTACCTTATTGACTGCTTTCGCCATCCTGTCCGAATTATATCCAACAACGATTATGTTATGTGAATCGTGAGCAATTGATGAAGCAATGGCTCCCTTTTTCATTCCAAATCCTTTGATGAATCCATTTGCAACAGTATTTCCACCATAACGTTCAACTACCGCGATCTTTAAGACGTCATGGCGAATATCAGTTTGAACCACACCATCCTTAACAGGGAGTTTTGCAGTGGTCTTTTTGGTCAGCAAATCACCGTCAGTGCACTCGATTACATTGACTTCGCATTCATCGCCATCATAATATATCTCAAAATCCTCAGGTGTTTTTTTAGACACGTTCATTGTATTTTTAGATTCAAATTCAGGGACATCAAATAAAACATTTTCACCGTCGAAGACACATTCCCCACCGACATATGTTGCAAGGATATTGCAGTCGTAAATGCTGTCAACTATTACATAGTCCGCCTGAGCACCCTCGACAATGGCTCCGCAGTTTAAATTATAATGGTATCCCGGATTGATTGTCACCATATGAATGGCTTTTAAAATGTCTATTCCTAAACTAACTGCTTTTTTAACGGAAGCATTCAGATGGCCTTTAATCAAATCATTTGGATGTTTATCATCACTGACTATGAAATCAAACAGTGGGGAGTAAATCTTATTTTCAAAAATATCCCTGAACAGGAGATTCAATGCCCCCTCATATTCAAGTGCTCGACGACCATCATCTATATTGAAAAGACCTTCCATATCCATGGCAGATGAACCGTCACGGACCATAATTTTCATACCTTTTACCTTTTTCTCAAGAGCTTCGAGAATATTGCTGCATTCGTGGTCAGTGGATATACCTTGAGCAAGATATTTATCCAAATCTTCGCGTGAAACCAATGGTGCATGACCGTCAATCGGCTTTCCGTATTTTTTTGCTAGGTCCAGTTTCCTAATTACTTCCTCATCACCATTTATAACGCCAGGATAATTCATCATCTCTCCCAACGCCACGATTTCATCCTTTTGAAGCAAATATTCAATATCATCCGGACCCAATGTTGCTCCTGAAGTCTCAAATGGTGTGGCAGGCACACATGAAGGTGCTGCGAAATAGAAATTGAAAGGAACCTTGTTTGCATTGTCAATCATTGCCTCAATTCCTTCAATCCCCAATACATTACCTATTTCATGAGGGTCGCAAACAACAGCAGTGGTACCATGGCGAACGGCAATTTTGGCAAACTGTGCCGGTGTAATCATACTGCTTTCAATGTGAATATGTGAATCAATGAATCCAGGAATCATAAGTCCCTTAACATCCAAAGTGGAATTTTCATTAATGGTAATTGGAGTGACTTTCTTATACAATCCATTTTCTATAGTGATTCTTGCCGGATAAATGGTGTCTGTCACCACATCAAGAATAAAAGCAGTAAATGACATCTAATCATCCTCATTTAAAGCATTGTAGAGAAGCGGTAAGAATGTACCGATATCTGTAACGATACCTACCACTTGAGCGCTTCCCCTATCGGATAATTTGGTTACAGTTGATGGGTTGATATCTACACAAATACTTTTAACTCTTGAAGGGAGCAAGTTACCAGTTGCAATTGAATGAAGCATAGTGGCAATCATGATAACCATGTCAACCTCTTGAGCGTAGTGTCTCATCAATTTTTGCGCTTCCACAGTGTCTGTAATGACATCAGGCAAAGGGCCGTCGTCACGAATTGATCCTGCTAGAACAAATGGAACATCGTTTTTGACACACTCATACATGATACCTCCAGTCAGAGTACCGTCTTCAACCGCCTTTTTAATGGAACCTGAATTGTTGATTCTGTTGATTGCCCTCATGTGGTGTGTGTGGCCGTGAGCTACAATCTTACCTGTTTCAACCTCAATACCCAATGAAGTTCCGAACAGGTTTGATTCAATGTCGTGGGTGGCCAATGCATTACCTGCCATGATGACATCAATGTAACCCTCCTTGACAAGTTGCGCCAAGTATTTACCTGAACCGGTGTGGACAATAGCTGGTCCTCCGACAATACCTATTTTTCCACCTTTAGCCTTGATTTCCTTCATCTCATCAGCAATACCATTGATGAGATTCATTAAAGGCTTTTCAGATGAAACCTCACTGTTCATGAACTCAAACACTTGCTGCTCATCACGTGACCTTTGAGGAGGTGTTACCCTGACACCGTCAAGCCCTACAACGATTTTATCGCCTGCTTTGACATCAGCAATAGGCTTTACAAAAGCCCTTTTAGCTTCCTCATCAACAACTACCAAACAGTCCATTTCAATCTCTTCAACAGGTATCCAGTTCCCACCGTAAAAAATATGGGTGACGTGATTGGATGATGAATAAAAACCTTCAGGAGCAACCTTATCCTTGGTTGATGCAACAAGATTTACCTCTTTAATTTCATCAATAGCTGCACCAAGCACTGACAATTCATCCAAAATTGATTCTAACAATTCGGGAGAATCAGCAGAAACTTCGATTTTAGCGTGACTTATGTCTGATTTTTTACGTCCAACATCGATTTCTAAAATATCAAATTCTCCGCCTTTATCCATAATAATACCCATTGTTTTGGTTAAGGTCAATGAGTCAATAATATGGCCTGAAAGCTCAATAGTTCGTTTATTCATAACAATATGCTCCATTTTTAGTTAATATTATAACTATATTTTCGGTGATATTTAATGGTATTGTTATGGTTAAAAAAGAGAAAAAAATATAAAAATAGATTTATAAATAGAATTAATTTAAAAATTGCTTTCCCTTATCTTATTATTTCCTCAAGCAGTTGATTATATTTCATAAAATTATCCCCATATTTGTCATAAACATATGGAACAACAATAGAAACAACTTTGCCATCTGCAATATAAACGAATTCCACATTCTTGTTTAGGTCCATTTTATAGAATCCATCTTTGCCAGCTATATTTTGTTGTTGATATCCTTTTTTAATTAAATTATTATTTATTATTGAATCCTCAACTACTTTATTATCCACTGCAATATCAACGGTATCTCCAATCTCAGTATTTTTATAAACCATATTCGCATATGTTTCATCAATGTCCGCCTTTACAGGATTATCAACATCAAATCCATCAGGCAAATGGAAATTAACCCCATTAACAGTAACATCATTTCCTCCACCAAATATCCACCAAGCACTGACACATGATACAGATGCAATAACTATAACAGACATCATAATGATGAAAATAATCTTTTTATTCATTATCCCACCTTAAAAAAGTAAATTAAGTAAGCAATTGCTCACTTATTTAAATTCAACACTATTTATCGCTTCTTTGATATTAACATCAGAACTCTGAACAATTAATACTTGTGTGTCATCTTCTGAGGATACCAAGTATCCATGATCAGTAGTACCCTCATAAATCCAAGTAGGAATGCCCTCTTCAACTGAAACTGTGTTATTTTCTTTTATTAAATTTAAAGCAAAATCAGTGGTGTTATTATTCCCATTTGTATGAGTAGTATTCAAATAGTCCAAATAAGCAAAAAGTGATCCGTCTGGATTTGGAATTGCATATATAGTATGATTTACACTAATTCCACCTTGCTGTTCAGCAATTTCACCATTTTGAGCATCAGGCACATCCATTTTGAATTGACCAAAATCATGAGATACAAAATCTTGTGCAGACACGCCAGCAACGGTAAAAACTGCTATTAAGACGATTAAAAAAGCGAATATTTTTTTATTCATATCTTTTCCTCCATACTTTTTTACAAAATCAAAAATTTTGTAATAATAAGTTTATTAAACACATAATATAAACATTGCTATTAGCATGCTAATATCATATACATATCTATTAAATAGCCAAAACTAAATTCTTAATCATGAGTAAAAAGGACGATATGAGTATTGTATCTCTACTAGCACGTTCCAAAAAAAGAATTAAAGTGCTAAAATCACTGGAAAAAGAAGATAAAATTCCCTCAAAAATCAGCAAAGACATTAACGATAACAGCAACCATGTTTCCAAATACCTAAAAACACTTAAGGACGCAGAGCTGGTTGAATGTCTAAATGAAGATGACAAGAGATACAGATTTTACAGCATCACAGAAAAAGGCAAATATTATCTTAATAAGGTAGAAAAAGATTATAACGACTAATTTAAAAAAAATAAAAAAAGAGATAGACTCATTGTTATGAGTCTAAAGTCCGAAGAACAGGTAGATTATAAATACAATAACCATCAACCAGATAGCCCAACCTAACTCTTTTGCTTTTCCACTAGCTAAGCTTGCAACTGCGTAAACTACGAATCCCCAAGCGATACCTAATGAAATGGAGTAGGTTAAAAGCATCATAACAATGGTCATGAATACTGAAGATGCAACAATTAAGTTATCCCATTCAACTTCTTTTAATTGTCCGATCATCAAGATACCGACAATAACTAATGCTGCACAAGTAACAGGAGAAGTGAATAATCCTAATACTAATGGAGCGAAGAATATTGATAAAATAAATAGGATACCAGTGATTACAGCGGTTAATCCAGTTTTACCACCTAAACCGATACCGGTTGCACTTTCAACGAATGCAGTTACTGTACTTGTACCGAATATTGCACCGACAATACCCCCGACAGCGTCAGCCAAGAATGCATTTTCAATACCGACAGCCTGACCGTCTTCATCCATAAATCCACATTGTCTACCTAAAGCCATTAAAGTTCCTGTTGTATCGAAGAATGTTACGAATACAAGTGAGAACAGCATCATGATCAAGTTTGGAATGTTATTGAATAATGATCCGAATCCTTTGAAACATGCAGCGAATAATGACAAGTCGAAACTAGTGGTAATGAATTGTGCAGGAACGGTAGGCATTAACATGTCTCCAGTTCCGAATCCAACTGCAGTGAATATTACACCTATGATAGCGGTGATAACCAATCCAAGGAACACTGCTGCAGGCACTTTTTTCACATATAAGACCAAGGTAATGATGATACCAAGCAATGCGAGAAATGCTGGAGCGTATGTGAGTGCTCCCATGGTAACGAAAGTAGAAGGATCAGATACAATAATTCCTGCACCTTTAAGACCTAAGAATGCCAAGAAACAACCGATAGCTGCACCGATACCTAATTTCAAATCAAGAGGAATAGCATTCAGGATAGCTTCCCTTAATCCTGAAATTGTAATAATTAAAAAGATTACACTTGAGAGCAATACAGCTGAAAGAGCAGTTTCAATACTGTTTCCCATTCCCAAAATGATGGTGTATGTAAACAGTGCGTTCAGTCCCATACCTGGAGCTAATCCGACTGGATATTTAGCAACTAGCCCCATGATTATACAAGCAACACCAGAAGCAACTGCTGTTGCGAAAAATACTCCTGTAACAGGCAATCCACCATCACCCAATATGACTGGGTTTACACCTAAAATGTAAGCCATAGCAAGGAATGTTGTGATACCTGCAAGGATTTCAGTTTTAAAATCAGTTCCATTTTCCTTAAATTTAAAAAAATTGTCCAACATATAACACCTCTTACGAAATAATAAATTTCGTTAGATAGTACCATATTTGTATAATATAACTATTAAATTTGTCTAAATTCCATTTAAAATAAAAGAATATTACCTTACAAAACGAGCCGAGAATTAATGAAAAAAGAAACAAAATATACAAAAATTAATAAATAAACTACAAAACAGTCATGAAATTCATTAATAAATGTAAAATAAGTAAAACATCAATACACAATTTCCGATATTGGCATATTGGAAAATAATCCAAGCCCAGACAAGATTATTTCCATATGGAAAAAATGGCAATAAAATACAAAATGGTAAAGAATCTAGTTATTCTTTATCATCATCATTATTGAGGTCTAGAATGTCTTTAACCATATATGCACCTACAAATGCTTGTGTCAATCCTTTATAGGCAATTCTTTCAATAGGGTTTAAAGTCCATACTTTCTTATCATCAGTCATGATTTTACCTCAAATAATTATTTAAAATAAGTTATATATAAATCTAAGCATTTTAAAATTAGTTTAACCTAAAAAAAGTCATAAAATTTAGTTAAACCTAAATCAAATGAAAAAAGAATAGAATGAACGGATATGAATTGACAGGAATACTATTTGTAAAAAAAGAATAGTTCGTCGAAAATAAAATTAATTGATTGAAATGAAACAATATTTCAGCAAAAACAATCAAAAAACACATTATTTAAATTGAAGTTTAACAATTATTCAATCAATGTTAAGAAATCATAAATTATTTTGGCAGCAACGACTGCAGTATGGTCTCCCAACCTATCGCTAGCGGTTTCAACAACATCAAAACCAACGACATTTTTATGACATAATGTCTCAAGGATTGTTTCAATTTCGGATATGAACAAGCCCCCAGGAGTAGGATTTCCAACGCTTGGAGCAATAGCTGGGTCTATTACATCCATATCAATTGAGATATAAATCGGACCGTCAATGTTTGTCAAATAATACTCAATCGCATCCATATGCTTGTGGACATCCTTATTCTTGAATGTCTGAATGTTATAGGTTGACTTTACGAATTCCTCCTCATCAGCGGATGATGACCTTATTCCAATTTGAACAAGATTCACACCAGCCTCATGAGCCCTCCTCATGACTGCGGCGTGAGAGTATTTCTCACCGATGAATTCGAATGCAAGATCCCTATGAGCATCCAAATGAATGACCGTTAACTTTTCATGTCTTTTTGATAATGCTTCAATAGCTCCGATTGAAGCGGAATGCTCACCACCAATTATTATTGGCCTAAGATTCATATCAAGCAATTCATTAACTGTGTCTTCGATTATGCCACATGTTTTTTCACAGTTTCCAGGAACAACATTGACATCGCCAAAGTCATAAAAAATAGTGTTCAATTCTTTATTAAAAACAGTATTGTATTTTTCAAACCCAAATGATGCCTCTCGAACAACAATTGGTCCTAAACGTGAACCGGAATGATAAGAAGTAGTGCTGTCAAATGGAACTCCGATTATCCCAAATGAATTTTCAATTATTTCATCATTTTCATGAGAAAATGCAAATTTCCATGGTTCATAAGTATTTAAAAGCATAATTAATCTAAAAAAAAAGGAAAATAAAAAAAGAGAACTTATGATCCTCTAGTTCTCATTATTTTCATATTTCCCATTGCAACAATGTATTCAACTTCTCTACCTTCAGTGATTTCATCTTTTAAGTCTTCAGGCATTGGTAAGTCGATGGTGTCATAGTTTTCCATGTCCATGATTTGTACATTGTCACCTTGGATGGAGATAACTTGTCCTAATCTTTTGTCGATAATAGGAATATCTACTTTGTTATCTACAGGTTTAACTAAACTTCTTTTTTGATTATCGAATACACCAACTGCTTCGATTCTTGCTTTAGCAGCTCCGTGTTTACCAGGAGATGAAGTGGTGTAACTGATAATTTTACAAGCTTCTCCTCCTAAAACGATATATTTTCCAACTTTTAATGTTTTAATTTCTACAACTTTTGTTGACATTAATTTTCCTCCATTTTAATAAAAACCGGTTTTTAATCATATAATAAGGAATATTATAGATTAATATAAACTATCTTTTCCATTTTATATAAAGTATTCGTTTAGAGGAAAAAGTGGAAAAAAAGAAAAAAAGAAGTTATTAATTAAACTAATGTTGCACCAGTGTTGTATGAGTAAAGCCATAATGACACGGCAGCCAAAACCAAAATGACCAGCATCCAAACAACAATGAAAATTTTTTTGCCGTCTCTTTCGCCTTTTATCAAATAGCTTTCTCCCTTCATGTCACTGGAATGATTTTTATTGTTCTTGTAAAAATCATCATTCCTCAAGTAGGAATAGAACATACGGGCCACGAAATAGAACACTACAACAAATATCAGTCCGATGTATGGAATTGAACCAAACATCGCAATAATTGAAGATACAATCAGCATTAAAAGCATGAACATACATGCAGATAGAATTAATGAAATTGGTTTATTGAAAATCATTATGTACACCTAAATTTATTTAACATTTTATTATTTAAATAGATGATGCATTCATGAATAATTTAATTTAATATAACAACCAAATTTAAGATTAGTGATAAAATGAAAATAGCGATTGTATCCGGAAAAGATGAAGGACCTACAAAATTAAATGCATTTGACAATGCCCTAAGCAATGCAGGAATAGGGGATGTCAACCTAATAAAGGTATCCAGCATGCTTGCAGGAAATGCAGAAATTAAACAATTGCCAAAACTTAAAGCAGGAGCTATGGTGAACTGTGTCTTATCTGAAGTCACTTCAGACAATCCAGGTGATGAAATTACCGCAGTCATAGCTGCCGCCATTGGAGAGGAATTAGGTTGTGTTGTTGAAACATCCGGAATTAATGAAAACTACGAAGATTTGGTTGATGAAGCCCAAATGATGGTCAAATACATGATGAACAAACGAAATGTTGAAATCAAAGACATAATTATTGAATCATCCACAACAACCGTTGAAAACATCGCATCCGTTGTTGCATCAGTAGTTTATCTAAACGATGAAATAATTGAGTGATAATCATGAATGCTCGTGACAAACAAATAGCAACAGACTTATCTTATGAGATTATACGAGAAGTAAGCAGAGCAATTCGCCCGTATGTCGGAAAACCAGAATCTGCCGAAAAGGTGAAAATAGGTGCAGACGGTACCCCAACCTCATTAATCGACATAATTGCAGAAGAAAAGATTATAAACATCCTGAAAAATGCGCCAGTGCTTTCATACATTGTTAGTGAGGAAATTGGTGAATTGAAACTTGGTAAGGGAACAAAAAGAAGCATTGTCCTAACTCATGAATTGAGACGCCAGGATTTGGAGGAAGATGAGATTCCAAAATTCATATTTCTAATCGATCCGGTTGATGGAACAAACAATGCTATCAAGGAGATTCCGGCATTCGGAATATCAGTGGCAGTTGCAAACGTTTGTCAAGGAAGATTATCTACATTGAATGATGTTGAACTTGGATTCATAAGCAGTTTTGCAAACGGCAATTTCTTTGAGGCTGAAAAGGGAAAAGGATGCTGGCTGAATAATAAAGAGGTCAAACCGAGCGACATCATAAACATCAGCGACATGACTCTTGGAGGATTTACCAAAAGTGGAACATCACAGGCTTCCAAACTAGTAGATAACGCTCGTCGTATGCGTGTTTTAGGCAGTGTAGTTTTAGAATTGTCATACGTTGCAAGCGGAAGATATGATGCATTTCTTGATTTGAGGGGAAGCAGAATAATAGACATTGCAGCATCAAAATTGATTCTTGAGGAAGCGGGATGTATCATCACCAACAAATACGGCCAAAAGCTCAACAATCCATTAAGCATTTATGAAAAGACAATCGTGGTTGCCGCAAACAACAAGATATTGCACAAGCAGATGATTGACATCCTAAATGACAACCAGACAGATTTCATCGGAAAGGTTGGAGTCATATCAAGAATCGACCAAACAAGACCCATAATATTCTCCGCAAAGATTATCGATTACCTTTTAACCAACGGACGAGAAGTTTGCATTGAAAACAGATTGGCTCACAAATTGACAGAATTAAAGGAAAATCCTGAACTGAACAAAATAATAGAAAATACAAAAGTAGATTATCCGGAAATTGCACATCTGCTTGACGATGTAAATTTCAATATTGATTTCAAACAACTTGCTGAGCCAGTATTCGACTTTGACTGCGACATGGCAGTGATTCTTGGAGGGGATGGAACACTCCTAAGGGCTCAAGGCAAGATGAAACCTGAAATACCTATATTTGGAATAAATATGGGAACCGTTGGATTTTTAACAGAAATTGAAGCAAAACATACCTTTGAGGCATTGGATGAAATCCTTAAAGGAAATTACTATAAGGAAAAAAGGACCCGTCTTGTAGTGTCACACGAAAACAACCAGTTCACTGCAATGAATGAGGTTGTTGTCATGACAGACAAGCCTGCAAAGATGCTGCACTTTGAAATACAGGTGGATGGAGAGACTATTGAGGAAGTTCGAGCTGATGGACTGATTATTTCAACACCAAGCGGGTCAACAGCCTATGCAATGTCTGCTGGAGGACCTATCGTTGATCCTAAAGTTGCAGGATTCATCATAATACCTATATGTCCATACAAGCTTGGAGCAAGGCCGTTTGTTGTATCTGACAATAGTGAAATAACAGTGAAACAGCTGAAAAAGGGTAAAACTGCAGTGTTTGTAATGGATGGCCAAATAAGCGAAGAAGCCGAATATGAAGAGGAAATCAAATTCAAAAAATACGACAAGGATGCCTACTTCATAAGAACCTCAACAAAATATTTCTATGAAAAAGTTAAGGACAAGTTGAAAGAAGGCGGAATAAATCCAAGTCCACGGTGCAATAATGAATAATCTGGTTATCGATTTAACACATGGCGGAGTGAAAATAGCCACCAGTTTAGCCAAACAAGGAAAAAGTGTCTTAGCATATGACATCTACAATACCTTGAAGGATGATGACGCTGAAATGCTTAAAAGATACAACATCAAATTAATCCGATTAAGCGACTTGAAGGATTTTGAGGGAGATATGACCGTGATCTATCCCATCCATTTGCCTTTGAGCACAGACGAAATTGCATCATACAATCCCGATTTAGATTACACTTTCAAGACACATCACGAATGCATCAGGGACATTCTGGAAGGTTGGGGAGAGGACATCCCAAAAATTGAAGTGACCGGAGTCAAGGGAAAGACAACCTCAGTCTTTATGCTAAAAGAGATATTGATTGATAAAAATCCGCTGATCCTATCCAGCTTAGGCGCATTATTATATGAAAACAAAAGGGAAATCATTTTAAAAAAGAACATTTCGATAACCCCTGCCAACATCAAGGAAAGCGTTGACCTTGCCTATAAAATTGCAAATCCTATTTGCGAAATTGCAGATGGAATTGTCGAAAGTGAAAACCTGAGGAAATATGAATCCACCATTTTCGAATCATCCCTTGGAGTCAGCGGAATTGGAGATGTGGGACTTCTTTTAAATATCGTTGAAAATTATCCGATTGCAAAGTCAAGAAGCGATGCTGCAACCGCTAAAAAGCAGATTTTCAGATGCAAGTGCGTTTGCATTCAAAAGGAGGCACTTGATGAATATTACAGTGATGTAATTCATGACAAGACCAACAGCTTTTCAACCAATGACCCATCAGCAAATCTTTTCGCAAAAAGCGTTGATTACAATCTGGACAAAACCAATGTGGAGATGGAGTACAACAATGTAAAAACCATCAATGACAAAACAGTCAGCGGAGAAATTTCACTGAAAACATTTGCGCCAGGACCGCATCACATTAACAACGTCTTGGGAGTGGTCTTGACCTGCATCAGTCTAGAAATCCCAAAAGAAAAAATCATTGAAAATATTGAAAATTATAAGGGCATTCCAGGCAGAACCAATAAAAAAACAATGAAAAATTCAATAATTATAGAAGAAATTAATCCTGGATTGAATACGGAAGCCATCAAAGAATCCATAAACATGATCAGTAATCTAGATGATTATTATGTCTCCATAGGAGGAGATTACGGAATAACCTGTGAAGAAATCGATGAAGAAAAATTAACCGCCTTTTTAAATACGCTTGACAAGGAAATCATATTAACCGGCGATTTGGGATTGTCAATTTCATCAAGATTAGATAAAAAATATGATTTTATTGAAAATGCTTCTGAAATTTATGATATGGCCATAAACAATAATAAAAACCTTCTTTTCATATACCGGTCAGATTATCGTAAAGTTTCACAAAGATGAATTTTTGTAAAAATTGAAACATTTAATAAATATTAATTGCAAAAATTAAAAATGTAGCAAAATATTGTAAGTCGACTTACGATATAATTTTGAAAACCTGGAGATAATACATGATTGTAGGAACACGCGGAAGTCAATTGGCACTAGCTCAAACAAATCAAGTTTGTGCAGCTTTATCCAAAATTACTGGCGAATCTATTGATGTTGAAGTTATTAAGACAAAGGGAGATAAAATTACAACATCCCAATTGTATAATATGGACTCAAAAGGCCTGTTCACCAAGGAATTGGATATTGCCCTTTTAGATGAGGAAGTTGATTTCACAGTGCACAGTTTTAAGGACTTGCCTACTGAACTGGATGAGGACTTGGAAATTGTTGCAGTTCCAAAACGTGAGTCTCCAAATGAAGTTTTAATCTCCAAAAAAGGCTGGGACGAATTAGGTCCAGGTTCCAAACTTGGAACAAGCAGTCTTAGACGAGAGGCTTTTTGTAATCATTACAATAAGGAATTTGAACTTAAACCAATCAGAGGAAATATTGAAACTAGAATCAAGAAAGCCCTGGAAACTGATTTGGATGCTACCATTATGGCACAGGCAGGTCTTAAAAGATTAAACCTAACACAATACATCAAAAATGTATTCCCTGTGGATTATATCACTCCCCCTGCAGGTCAGGGAGCATTGGCAATCATTACAAGGTGCGACTCTGATGTAAAAAACTCAATATCCAAATTAAATGATTATATCTCAATGCAAGAGGTACTTGCTGAGAAAAAAGTGCTTGAAGAACTTGGAGTTGGATGCCAATGGCCAATTGGAGCCATAGCACAAATGAAAGATAAAGAATTTAATATTTATTCAATATTATTAACTAAAGAAGGAGAAATCCTTAAAGAGCAAACCGAAAAGGGATCTGTTAAAAATGCGATTGAACTTGGCGGTCGCATTGGAAGACTTTTCGAGGATTATGTTTAAACGGAGGAATTAGATTGAAAACTGTTAACGTAGGAGTTATTGGAGTAGGTGCGATGGGTGAGAACCATGTTCGTGTCTACCACAAAATGGAAGAAGCAAATTTAGTTGCTGTAAGTGATGTAAGTGAAAGAGCACTTAAAAGAATCGAAAAGAAATATGGTGCTAAAGGTTTCACAGAATACAGTGAATTACTTTCAAACCCGGAAATTGAAGCTGTAAGCGTATGTGTACCAACCACATTCCACCATGCAGTAGTGATGGAAGCCATCAAACATGGAAAACATGTTTTAGTTGAAAAACCAATTGCATTTACATTAAATGAAGCAGAAGAAATGATTGCAGCTGCTAAAGAAGCTGGAGTTTTACTCGCTACTGGACATGTTGAAAGATTCAACCCTGCTGTTCAAAAAGCTAAAGAACTCATTGAGGACGGAGTTATTGGAGACATCGTTTCCGCATTCGCAAAAAGGGTAGGTCCACTCCCACCTAGAATTAAAGACGTAGGTGTATCAATCGATTTAGCTATTCACGATTTAGACATCATGAACTATTTATTTGAAGAGGAAGTCACACAAGTTTACGGAACCATGAACTGCAGTTTTGATGACAGTGAATTTGAAGACCACGCAGAAATCATGGTCAGTTTTGACAATGAGTCTACCGGAATAATTGAAGTAAACTGGTTGACCCCATACAAACGTAGAGAATTGGAACTCACAGGTACTGCAGGAATCATATCTGTTGACTACATCAAGCAAAGTATTGAAGTGTATGGTAAATTTGCTCAAGATATCCAAATTAAACATGAAGAACCTCTTAAAAGTGAATTAAAATCATTCTTAAACGCAGTGATGAATGGTGAAGAACCAGAAATTACCGGTGAAGATGGACTTAAGGCTCTCAAGATGGTTATTGCTGCTAATAGATCATCCAATGAACATAAACCAATCAGTTTTGAAGAACTCGAATAAGGTGATAATGTGAAACAAAAATTAATTGCAAAGGCTCAAGAACTCAGACAACATGGATTCACCACTGGAGAAATCGCTGACGAATTGAACGTCAGTATGGACACAGCCAGATGGTTAACACTTCAAAAAGCTACTGAAGAAAAAATCGATGCCCCTGTTGATTTTGCTATTAACTGGAAAAGCATCGGAGGAAACTCAACTCGTTTAAGTTATGTTTCAGGCGCTTTAAGTGACATGGCATTATCACATGGAGACGCCGACACCGTTGTTGGAATTGCAGTTAGTGGAATTCCATTTGCAACCGTAATGGCTGACTTTATGGAAGACATGACTGGATTAGATACTTCATTAGCTATTTTCCACCCAAACAAACACAGAAAAGACGCTGATTCAACTGACGATGAAGGTACAATAAGTACCAACTTCGGAAGCGTTGAAGGCAAAAAAGTGGTTATTGTCGATGACGTAATCACCAGTGGAAAAACCGCAAAAGAAGTCATCCACACCGTAAAGGATCTTGGTGGAGAACCAACTTGCGTTACCGTATTAATCGACAAAACAGGACTTTCCGAAATTGAAGGAATTCCTGTAGAATCCCTAATTAAAGTTAGTAGATTATAATTCTACTACTAATTTCTCTTTTTATTTTTAAACCTAAACTACATTTAATCACATATTTTTATATAGTTTAACACACAATATATTCACAAGGTGATAATTTTGTACATAACTGTAATTGCATTTGAAGACATGCATGGGGCAAAACCCCTCAAATTAGAAGGGATTATCAAATTAGTAAAAGAACCTGACAACAAATATGACGCTGAAGCGATATCCTGTGAAATGAGACACTTCGGAAAAATAGGATACCTTGCAAACAGTACACATAGCGTTATTAAAGGAACAATGAGTTCAGGCAGATTATATGATAAGATAACTGATGAATACTTTGCTAAAATCAAATTTATAAACGGCAAGCTTGCAATAGCAAAGGTATTGGATTCCGATGAATACATCGCAGAAATTGAAAATCCTGAAAGCGATGTCCATTACCTAAGCGAAAATCCATCAGAATTGGAACTGAAATACTAGATGATAAAAATGATAAGCATTGGAAATGACATTAGCATAAATCCTCAAATAGAATTCCTGGAACCCCAAGTAAACAATAACATCGCAATAATCCCACTGAAAACCGAAAGGAATTATATTGACATCCTAACACTCAAGAAAGGTTTTGAATTGGGCCTTGTTGAAGTCAAGGAATGTGAAACCTCACAGGTGAACACCCTAATCGTCAAAAACAAATCAGTGACCCCCTTGATTTTAATCGATGGTGAAGAGGTTGTTGGAGGAGATCAGAACAGAATAGTCAACTCAACCATACTGATTGACGCCAAAAGCGAGATGAAGGTCCCAGTCAGCTGTACCGAAAAAAACAGATGGGGATATAAAAGCGAATTCAAGCAATCAAACTATATTGCAAACTACAGGACAAGAGTGGCAAAGGAATGTGCATCAAGGGACTCCAATCATTTCCAGGATGTAATCTGGTCATCCATCGACGAGCTGGAACATGCAAATTCATTCTCTTCAAGTACCGCAGCAATGGAAGAGAGCTATGAAAACCTTAAGGTGAACCATAACCAGATTGTCGAAGGATTCAAAATCGTTGATGGGCAAAATGGTGTTGTGATCATCATAGACGGTGAAATCAAGGGTTTTGAAATATTCCTAAACTCAGAGATATACAAGGAATTCCATGCAAAGATTTTGAAAAGCTATATTATTGATGCAGACATTAACGAAAAGGCATTTCCAATAGATGTTGACGCCGCCGAATATGTAATCAACAATGCCTGCAATTCATCATTTACAAAAAAAGAAAGCGAAGGGCTTGAGGAAGGATACATCTTTGAAAATCAGGAAGGGATTGGAACAATGTATCTTTTTAAGAATAAAGTCATACACTGGTCCTACTTCAAGAAAATAGAGGATAAAATAAATGATGAATTAATTGAGGATACCATATTAGAATCTGATATCTAACTCATCCATCATTTTTTCTATTTTTAAATTTAATTTTTTGACGTTTTCATCAATTTCCCTTTTTTCTGAGGCAAGGTTTTCAAGCTTTATGAAATCCCCCTCAAAAGTGTCGACATATCTTGAAACGGACAGGTTGAAGTTGTTTTTAATTACCTCATCGATTTTTACAACATTGGAAAACTTTTCAATTGTCAGCTTATTGGTGAAAACATCCTTCATCTTATTTATTGTTTCATTTGCCAAAATCAGATTTCTTCTAAACAGTCCCGGGAACAGCCTATCGCCTTTCTGTGTCTTGAACTCTTTTGACATGTCTATGAACAGGACATCATCGTTTGATCTGTTTTTCTTAAACACAATCACGACTTCAGGCTTTCTCCTTCCCAACTCTTCGGGAATGCTTATTATGGTGTCAATGTAATTTTTTTCATAAACTAGATATTTTCTAAGTATCTGGAGGGAATTTTTGTACAAAAAGTTCTGTGAAATGGATATTGCCATTATTCCATCATCATTTAGGGCATCTATGAGATTGATTAGGAATAAAAACTCATTATCCTTCAATGATTCATACTCCCCAACGAGGTCATCCTTGGAGTCCTTTTCGACATCAATCTTTTCAAGGAGGTTTTCCAGAGCACTGTTCAATGCCGAATCCTTTGAGAATGAGTCGCTGTTCATGCCGAACTTCTCAAGCAGCATGTCCTCAAGTTCATTGCGCTTGTTCCTTTTTGCCATTTCGAAACTCTGATTCTTGTTGGCGGAATAATAATTCTTGATGGATACTGGAATTTCTGAGAGAATAACATCAAATGATGCGCCTTCAATATCAATTGACTGCTTTGCATCCTCATTTTTGAACACAACATGGTCCAGATAAAAGATATTGATAAAGAACCTTGCTATCGTATAATAATAGGTTAGCTTATCCTCTTCCTTACCGAAATATGTCACTCCTGTTTCACACAAGTCTGAAAGACTCATCAGAGAGGATCCGTCTTTCATGAATGGATCGTAAGCTGTCCTGATGGATGTTTTTTCACAGGCAATCAGTGTTGATAAGATTTGTGAGATGTATTGTGGATTTGAATCTATATGCATTAGTCTGGAGGCTGAAATCAAATCGAACACTTTTCTAAACTCGAATGCATTTTCAAACAAATCAAGTTTTGAAATTGCATAGATGACTTCCTTGATTGCCAAATCCATTTCGTTATCGAATTCATATTCCTTAACGCTCAATTCATCTTTTAATGTTTTAAATAATGATTCAAAATATTGCTTGTCCTTGCTGTTTTCATCGAATTCAATGTTTTCGGAAAATACTCTAAAGAACATTGAAAGGAAGAATCTGTCAGAATAGTTATTGTTTATTACCTCATCGATGAACGCTTCAGGCCTTTTGATGTGATATCCAAAGAGGTGCATGGCATCCTCCTTAAGCATCTCATGCTGATATTCATCACCGTACGCCTCATCAAGAGTCATTTCCTTATCCTGAAGCACCATCATAAAATGGTCCTTTAGGTTATCTGAGCAATATTTGTATAAGAATGTGTATATTATGATATAGTCGATTTCAGAAGGCAGGTTGAATCTTCTTGACTTGGATATGAGGTTTTTCAGGATTTTATAGTTTTTTGATTTATATCTCATCGTCATCTCCCCACAGTTCGTTCAATATTGCCTCTTTTAGATTGCGGTCATATGTGACCTGGCGAAGGTCCTCATGGATCTTGTCATTGATGGTGTTCAAAAGCATCCCATATTTCAATTGGGTGTCATAGTCAGGCACAATCAGTTCCAGTTGCTTGATTTCCTTAAGTGATGTGTGAGGAATCTTTTCGCTGCTTCCCAAATCATGAAGCTGCTTTCTTATATGGGCATTAGTGAGCAAGTGTGCTATAAAATCAGGATCATAATCTTTTTTTAGCCTTATGATAGCAATCCTATCGCTTACAACCAGTCCCTCTTCTTTAACACATACTACATCATATGGATGGGGCATTTTCATCAGAACATCGTTCTCTCTTGTGAAGTATCTTTCCTTAATGTTGCTCTTAAGGCTCAATTCATCAAAGTCAGATAGCTCCCCATCCTTTTTGATGGACCTTTGAACGATGACCCGGAAGTTATCTCCAGTCTCATCCAAGTAACGTCTATAGGACAATCCTGAGAATATTTCTGCCATATCTTCTAGTTTTACTTTTTTCATTTTAATCCCTTTTAAAATGAGTTATTAGCTTTCAGTGAAAGCTAATGTTCAATTGTTATGTAATGGTGGGGTGGAATGAGCATTAGTTTTTGGTGGTGGGCCAAAAACTAACTATTGGTACAGTGGATTTGAATCTTCAATGAGTGGTGTTTCATCAGAAATTTCTGATGGCTCTACTTTTTCGGCAGAAACTCCTCCGATTACTCCAACACTTTGGATGTTGTCTTTCAACACGGCAGTGGAAGTTAATCCGGAACCTTGTGGAGACAATACGAATAAATCGAGGAATGTATCATCTTCTCCAACGATGAAAGCAGGTTCAATAGGTTCGGAGGATTTGGTTTGCACCTTAATTAAGATGTGTTTTGCCTCATTTTCTCCTTCAAGGCCAATTTCATTTCTGATGTTCTGATCTAAATCTCTTACTTTTTCGCTCCAATTAATCACGTTCATATTATTACCTCTTTATTTTTTTATTTCACCTTAAAATACAATGGTGTGGATTTTTTAGAAATTATATTTCTTGGTTGATGCATTTTTTTAAAGATTATGCATTGTTGCAATCATATTTAATTATTCATAGTATTTAAACTTAACTGTTTATATTGTATTTTTTTAAAAATTACATTTTTTCGACTGCAAATTATAATATATTTTAAGTAGTATATAAATGTTTTGCATTTTTTAAAAAAATGCAAAAAAGCACATGTGCAAAAGGGTAGTGCCTACAAAAAAATGACAATGCAAATTAAAATAACGATGAAAAAATTCACCTAAAAAATAGTAAAATAAATAAAAATATAAAAAATAGATTAATCTGAGACACTATGCCTCAGATTCAGCTTTTTCCTTTTTCTTATCGACAATCTTTAATTTTTGCTCTTCCTCGTCAACTTCCATGACAATCGGTTCAGCTTCAAGAGCCCCAGGGTCCTTTTCAACACACTCATTGATTTTAGATTGGATGGTTCCAATGTCTTCTGTGTCGATTAAGTCCACAATCTCCAGTTGTTGCTGGAATCTTTCAACACCTTCGAGAGGAACGTTTTCAACGAAGGGAATCGCACCGGTTGCACCGATGATTTTCTTTTTCTCAGGGTCCGCACCGTTTTCATGCAAAGCCTTGAAACTTTGACCTGTGATGTGACCTTGCACTTCCGCACCTGCCAAAATCAGGAATCTGATGTTCGGATTGGAAATGATATTCGCAACTACCTTTTCTATTCCCAGATTTTCTGTTTTACATGGTCCTGCAATAGCAGCTCCTGACAATTCCGCCTCAATATGGGAAGCTAAAGTAGTGACTGCAACAGGACTTTCCGGATCTCCAACAATATAGTCGCCACTGATTACAGGCCAACCATCTGCAGGAGCTTTTTTATCAACCATACCTAAATCCTCCTAATTTCTAATTGAGTTTATATTTGAAAGAATATTTAAATATTGTTATCAGTAGTATAATTCGGAAGGTTTTCCTATGTATTCGAAGTCATCCTTGTTGTCGAGGTACTTAACACCTATGACCTTTTCGTCGGGGAATCTTGTGACAACACTCATTCCGTCATTTACGTCAATGACAATGACTTTTGTGTTCTTTTCGCCGACAGCCTGAATCCTGATAATGTCATCGTTTTGCAAAAGTTCAGGATTTTCAAAATCATTGCTTATGTCGGTTGAATACCAGTGTTGTGGCAATTTTACTCTTATTCCTAAATCATCTAATAAATCTTTAACGTGCATTTTCATTCCCTCTCAATAATTTCTATATAAAAATAGATAAAGAATGTATTTAAATATTTTGTCACTATTCAAGGGTGCAAAGTGACTAAACCAGAAAGTGGACTTTGGACTTGTCCACATCATCCATGGAATGTGCCTTTGGAATGTCATCAGAATGGCCCAATGCTAATATTCCAACAACCCTATAGTGATCATCTATTTTTATTATGTCCCTAACAACTTCCTCGGCATCCCTGCCTTCCCTGCTGCGCAGGTGTATCTGGACCCAGCAGCTACCCAATCCCAACTCAGTGGCCATCAAGTGCATGTGAGTCAATGCGATTGAGGAGTCTTCAATCCATGTGTCTGCTATCAATGTGTCTGCAACAACGACAATAGCCTTGTCGGCACCTCTGATTAAATCAGCGCCATGGTCCTTTGATTTTGACAATTCATCCAAGGTTTCCCTTCTCTCGACAACCATGAAGTTGCATGGCTTGCGGTTCATGCTTGTTGGGGCAAGAAGTGCAGATGTTAGAATCTTATCCAGTTCATCCTTTGTCACCGGTTCACCATTGAATTTCCTTGTGCTCCTTCTCTTGAGCATAACATCTAAAAGTTCCATAGATATAGTATGTTTCATCAAATATTTAAAAAAATAGTATTGTAATGTAGATTGCCATAAAAATATATTTTGAAAATCAAAAGAGCATGAAAATATTGAATTGAGAATAAAAGAAAAATGATAGTTTTAGGTTAAGATATCATTTTAATTAATTGGATTATTAAAATAAATAATGGAAAAAATATAGTGAAAAATTATAATTTTTCATAGTATTCATCACTGACCTCTTCCAGCCATTCGTTTGAAGTCTCTTCACCTGAAACCTCAATGGCAATGTGGCTGAACCAGGAGTCCTTTTGAGCGCCGTGCCAATGCTTTACATTAGGCTTGATTTCAACGACCATACCCGGCTTTAGCTCTACCGGGTCACAGCCCTCTTCCTGATACCATCCGTTTCCAGCAACACAGATGAGAATTTGTCCACCGCCACTTTTTGCATGATGGATGTGCCAGTTGTTTCTGCATCCTGGCTCAAAAGTGACATTTGCTATGAATAATATGTTATCCTCAAAATCTACCAAAGGATTCAAGTATGATTGGCCAATGAAGTATTGTGTGAACGCATCATTAGGCATTCCCTTTCCAAAAATATTTTTGCTATCAAAATCAGACATGATAATTCACCATAAATGTTGAGTTATGCAACAATCAATGTTGTATAAAAAAAATTCGAAGCTACGGCAGTGCAACTTCGAATCAAGATTTTTCACGACTTGTTAATTAGTCACTTAATACTTATTATATTCATACCTTATAAATTAAATGGTTTTGAAAAAATTTCAAAAAAGAATATATGAAACGTAAAGTAACCATTCACTCACCAAATCATTAAATACTCAAAAAATAATGCTAATTCAAGGTGATTAATATGATGAACTTTGAAAAACTATCAAAAATATATTTCAGTCCCTCAGGAACCACTGAAAAAATAGTGAATGAAGTCGCAAAGAACTTCAACATGAACCGAGAGAACTACGACCTGTTGAGTTTTGATGAGTCAAAAACATTCACAGATGAACTTGTAATCATTGGAATTCCGGTTTTTGACGGAAGAATTCCAAAGCTTGCATGCAAAAGGCTTTCCAAAATCAAAGGAACAGATACAAAAGCCATTGTTGTTCTGAACTATGGAAACATCAACTACGGTGACGCACTCCTTGAGCTAGTGGAACTTTTAAAAGAAAACGATTTCCATATTGTCGGCGTTGCAACAACAGTCAGCCAGCACTCCCAATTCAATGAGGTGGGAAGCAACCGTCCCGATGCCAGCGACATGGAAAGAATCAACGAGTTTTCACGAAAGGTCATTGAGAAGCTAAACAGCAACACCCAAAACGAGATCTTTGTAAGCGGATACAAGCCATTTCCAGATTACAAGACTCCTGATTTCAGCGTGTTGTGTGATGAGAACCTCTGCATCGAGTGCATGGACTGCGTTTACACATGCCCCGAGGAGGCAATATCCGAGCTAACTCCGACCGAAACAAATCTTGACGACTGCACAAGATGCACAACATGCATCAATGTCTGTCCGGAAAATGCAAGATCCTTTGGCGGAGACACCTATCAGTCAGAACTTGAAAATGCAATTTCAAACAGCCTCGAGAGAAACGAGGTGGAATTTTTCCTGTAAAGCACAACACGTGCTTTACAATATTATTTTTTGATTAAAATTGTTAATACCAATATTAAATTGTTTTAAACGTATAATGAATAAATTTAAAAGATATGAACTCAATAAAATCTAATTGCAAGAATAATTGGTGAAAATATGCAAATTAAAAGCAATATTGATATTGGAAACATTGGCAGAATGGCAGAAATAGCTGAAATATATGAAACCACCAGACAGACAGAAAAATCAGAAAAATACCATGAACTCATAATACATATATGCGACAGGCATCCGAAAAATGAAAGAATGCTGGAATTTAAGATAAACTCCCTCAATCACTTAAAAAAACAGTATAAATCCCTTGAAACCACAAGGGAATTGCTAAACTTAAACTCCTCAAACATTTATGCTCTAATAAACATTTCAGAATATACTATGAGCAATTAAAGAGTTTTTAAACTTGTAACTTAAAACCGGTTCCAATAAACTGGGCAACGTCACGACCGGTGTCATCTGAGATATCCACATTGACAATGGATGATGTCCTTCCGCTTTTGCGGCATGTTGCCTTAGCTATCAGCTTGTCCCCTTTCGGAGCGGACAGGTAATGGATGTCAACTTGCTGAGCAACAGTCAATTGGTGAATCTGGTTTGAAAGAACTGCGAAAGCGAAGTCGCCTAAGGTAAATATAACTCCACCCATAACTCCACCGTAAGCGTTTCTGTGCTCATCGGTTAAAACCAAGCTGCAAATAGCTTCATCTTCAGTAATCTCATCCAATGTGATGCCTGTATTTACAGCATATTTGTCCTTGTAGAAAAATTCTCTTGCCTCTTCTAGTGAATTGAAATTAGCCATATTTTTACACCCAATATTAATTTAGATTGTGTGAATAATTAAAATTTTTGATGATTGTTCAACCAACACAACAAATATTTAAGAAAATATCAATAATTAATTACATGGCAGAATTAACATTTAAGATAGCTGAAAGAGATGAATCTGAGTTAATATTAGAATACATTAAAAAGCTTGCAGATTATGAAAAAAGACTTGACGAGGTAATTGCAACACCTGATGATATTGAAAAATGGGTTTTTGACGAAAAACAGGCAGAGGTAACCTTTGCACTTTTAGATGGTGAAGTAATAGGCTTTGCATTATACTTCTTAAGCTTTTCAACATACATAGGAAACGTGAACATGCACCTTGAGGACCTCTTCATCGAACCGGAATATCGAGGAAACGGTTATGGCAAGGCACTTCTAAAGGAATTGGGAAAAATAGTTCTTGAAAGAGGCTACGGTCGCTTTGAATGGACATGCCTATCCTGGAACAAGCCAAGCATTGACTTTTACCTGAGCATCGGTGCCGAGCTGAAGGATTGGGAACTGTTCCACTTCAAGGGTGAGGCCCTGGAAAAATTCGTTAATGAGTAATCTCATTATTTAATTTTATTTTATTAAAAAAAAATGTGAAAAACAACCCTATCGCAAAATAAACTCAAAAACACAATAGGGCCATCTATCACATCGGAATTTTGTCATACTTGCTTTTATTTGAAAAATCTTTTTTAAAAAAAGAAATATTGCAAATAAAAAGGCATATGTCCCACCCAACCCAACCTAAATATTTTCAATCATTGAAAATACACATTGTTTCATCCTTGTTCATGTCATGATAGAATTCCGCATTGCTTCCGTTGAAATCTATCACCTGAACCATATCATATATCTCCTCATCCAGATTCGGATCAATTTCCTTCAGGATATTCTGATAATCAAAGACCATATCCCTGTTGAATTCTATTTTTTTCTCGTTTTCAAATAATGCCCCGTAGTATATTTCCGCTTCGACCAGATCCTGGAACATGTGGCTTCCGAAAGACAGTTCAGGCATATATCCAACTTCACTGTACGATTCTTCCAGAATTGCAGAAAAATGACTGATGTCCGCAAAGACAACTGGAATTCCCAATTCGGGAGATGATGTGCCTATTCTTCCAGGAACAATTAAGATAGCCGTTTTGTCATTGTTTTTACAGTAGCTATTTACGTTATTTATTACGCGAGATATTGAACTCTTCTGGGCATAGGGATACTCATAATACTTGTGAGGGTCAACATAACAGATTGCATCAATCTTATTTTTACGTGACATCCCCATGGAGGATTCCTTGATATGGAAGAAGACATTTTTATCTTCAGGCATTTCAATAGCCTCATTGTTTGTTGAAACCTGAAGAGGGCGGCACTGCAACAGGTTTATGTTGAAGGAATTGTCCTCAGCAACATTAATTGTATACTCTATGTCAACAGGATAGTCATATGCAGTTTCCAGAGTACTTAAAATTTCTTTCATCACTTCAATGAACTGCTGATTTCTTACAAGACCCTCACAGTTGACAAAGACAATTTCACGGCGCTGTCCCCGTTCGCGAAACATGCTTTCGGCTTCACGGTCATGTTCTATGAGAACCTTTTTTGCATATCTCGGAAGGACATCCAATCCGTCATCAATGCGAATGTCATGCAGGCTCCTGTTTTCCAAATCGATGACGTCCAAATAGTGTTGGGAATATCTGTGCTTTTCCTTAATGTCTTTCATCATGGTCAATTCAGGCTTATCAAGATTGACAATTCTAGGATAATCCTTTTTTGTCCTGTCCACAGCCTTTGTACCAAGACCCATTACAAGCCTCAACATTCCCTTGCCGTTATCCATATCAGGAAGCGGGGAATACGGGCTGTATGAAAATCCAACACCTGCAGCAGTAGGGAAAAGATAATCGCCGCAATATGAACCTGAAACCCTCTGAACCAGAAGGGCCATCTGCTCATCGGCGTCATCCAAATCATTTAATTTCCTGTACTCCAATGCTGAAATGTTCATGGTACTTGCATAAACCACTTTCACAGCATCCTCAAAAGCGGTAAGACGCTCCTCAAGACTTCCCCGGTTTACACAGAACACTGACTCATATTTGCCTGCAAACGCATTTCCATATCCGTCCTCAAGAAAACTACTTGACCTAACTATAATCGGATTTTGTCCGAAATAATCAAGGATATGAATGAATTCCTTTTTGATTTCCTCTGAAAAGACACCATTTTTAAGGCCTTCCTCCAGCTTTTTGCCGTATTCATAATATCCCTCTTCAGTTCTCTGCTTTACCCTGAGGTCCCACAAGTCATTTGACACTATATAAGTATAAAACAAATCAGAACCTATATAAAACGAATCATCAGGTTCAAATACATTGTTATATAATTCCGGACAGTTTTTTTCAATGATCTTTCTTGCAAGAAGCATTCCGCAGGATTTACCGCCGACCAAACCACTTCCTACACGGCGATCGTAAATGGTAGTGTAATCCTCAAATGTGAAATATTCCTTGATTTTGGAAAGCATCTTCTCATCCTTGGTCATCATGAGCTCGCAAATCTTGTCACATTCTTCATCGACATTTTCACCTTCGCCATGCTTCATCCTGACCTGAAGCATATATCTTTCCCAACTGTCCAAAATCTGACCGTTCTGATATTTGTCAGAATCATTGACGGTCTTATAATACTTGCTGACTTCATGGCCATCCTGCAGAACCTTGACGGAACCGGTTTGGGGGTTGAACTTATGTCCCAGAAACATGGTCTGGGAGTATCTGTTCCACACCTTCAATGGAGAAACATAAACCTCATCAGCGGAATTTGAATATACATTCAAAAACAGCTGTGTTGTTTCACGTATTTTTGCTATGGCATCATAGGAGTGTCTTCCCCTAATGATTGGGAAAAACGCCACAGTATCAAGCTGGAAAAGAAACGGACATGTCACCCTAAAGAAATTACCCATCATCAAATCGGTTGACCATACAGCCTGAAGGTCGCTTAGGCAGTCAAATACATAAAATGCATCAAAGCCTTCCTTTTCTATAATCCTATGAACTTCCAGCGTGAATGTCTCGAATTGGTTATATGGATTAACCTGATATATCTTAATCCCATCACGTTCAATCATGCAAAACTCCTTATCAGAGTCATTTTGCTCAATTTCAAGTAAATCAAAATCCTCCTCGGTCATTTCTATCAATGGAGGGTGATTAGCAAATCGAATATATATCAAGTTTCTGTTGTCCTCTTTTGCTTGCTTTATATAGGGATCGGCAAAGTAGGAAAATTCATTTAGATTAGTGACATTCCACACTACATTATCTCCTAAACGGATATTATCCAAAGCATTGTCCAGTCCCGGAATTCCTGATTTAATTCTATCGAATGCTGCCATAACAATATCTCCTAATCATTAATTAACTTTAACATGAATCTAAATATTAACCTCTAACCATAGGCACACCTGTCAGTTGTGAAGCCTCAACAGTCAATGCCACGAGGTCCTGACGCTCAAGCTTTTCTATGTCAGTGTTTCCTGCCTGTTGAGTTAAGGAGGTAACTTCCTGAGTCATTGCTTCAATGTAATTTGCAACTTGCTGACCTTTTCTTATAGGATCCAATCTTCTTCTAAGCATCCTGTCCTGTGTTGCAATTCCTTTCGGACAGATTCCCTCAGAACAGCTTTGGCAAACCTTACAACCTATAGAGATCAATGCAGAAGTAGCTATATATACTGCATCTGCACCTAAAGCGATTGCCTTTGCAACATCGGCTCCAGACCTTATCCCTCCTGCAGCTACAAGGCTCACCTCACTTCTCAAATTAATGTCCTTTAGGGCACCATCAGCTTTTACAATAGCTTCAATGGTAGGGATTCCTGCATGTTCAGTAACCACTTCAGGGCCTGCACCAGTTCCCCCTTGCATACCGTCAACCACAATAATGTCCGCACCGGCCTTAGCAGCAATCTTTACATCCTGCTCAACCCTACCGGCTGCGAACTTAACGATGATTGGGACTTTCCAATCAGTGATTTCCCTTAGCTGGTCGATTTTCATGCCCAAATCCTCAGGACCGACAATATCCATGTGTCTTGCCGGACTTAATGCGGATGTTCCTTCAGGGATGTTTCTAACCCTGGCAACTTCAGCGGTTACCTTATGGGCAAGCAAGTGACCTCCCATACCGGATTTTGCACCCTGACCTATTTTGATTTCAACAGCTTCAGCATTGTTCAGATAGCTTGCAGAGACTCCAAAACGGCCTGATGCATATTGGGCTATCAACTTATCGGCGAAATGCCTTTCTTCAGGAAGCATTCCTCCTTCACCAGTATTTGCTATTGAACCCACTTTACTGCTTCCAATGGCCAACGCTATTTTTGCCTCCTTGCTCAATGCACCAAATGACATTGCCCCGATCATTATAGGAGTGTCAATCTCAATCGGATTTTCAGCAAAACGGTCACCCAGAACAACTGAAGTCTTGCAGGGTTCCCTGTATGAATCGATTGGAGGTCTTGATACCTGCGCAGGCAATATGCTCAAGTCATCAAATGTAGGTATCTTACGGGTCAAACCGCAACCTCTAACCTTATATGAACCGGTTTGGCTTTTGCGTTTAATTTCAACCATGGTAGAATTTGACCATACCCCTCGCCCTTCATCTGCAAGAGGCCTGACATATATCGCATGTGTCGGACACATTTCCTCACATATCTTGCACCCTACACAATTTTCCTGACGTATCGGAAGAGGCTCGTCATTGATTACCTCATAAACATCATGAGGACAATTCGAATAGCAGCTGTAACAGTTCTTACATGCTGACTGTTTAGGATTGTCACAAAGATACCAGCAGCAACCTGGGCGATTGTTGTTCTGTTTGCATATTTCTATCTTACGCTCAACAGTGAATGACATTTAATTCACCCCCTCTTCCATGTTTCTCAATGGCTTGAATACAGGGCAGACCGAATATTTTGTTCCCCCTGATTTTACGACCTCATCAATGGCACTTGTTATCTTTGCATATGGTTTCCATGCAAGGTGGTCCTGCTTGTCGACAATGAGCGCTTCGGTTACGATTTTATTTGACAATAGATAGTCCAGCAATGTTGTTACAATGGATCCGTCCTGACCTTGGGTATGTTTTAGTGATTTGACTGAAAGCACTTTGATGAACTCCCCTATTGGCTTTGAATTGTCATTTCTCAAATCTTCATGAATGAAAGTTCTCGGACAGACCCTGAAGCATAAATGACAATTTTGAGGGCAGTTTCCTTTCATTATCGGTTTGGTGTCGTCAATTGTAATCAGATTGTCCGGACATACATATTCGCATGCTCCACAAAGCACACATGCACCAACATCAATGACATTGGATTTCAAATCTGAGAAGTCGGACTCCAAAATGTCCTTGTTGATTGAACTGTCTGACTTGTCCCTCTGATACAGAACAGGACGTGCCAAAAATTCCCTTCTCTCAATATTTTCAAGATTTTTAGCAATCTTGTTTCCTGCAAGTCTGTTCAATAGATTGAATTGTGATTCATTGAGGTCTTTAGCTTTTATGAATTCCTGCTTTATTGCCCCGTTGACTATTTCCTCACCTTTTTCAGTTCTGATAATTAATGTTGACCAGCCATCCTCCGAACCTATGGAACCTATGGAAATGTCTGATGTTTCAGAAGTTAGTTCAACACAGATATTGCAGTTTTTCCTGATTATCCGTTTGGCCACAGACAGGGGAATTTTAACTGTTTCTTTAGTTTTCAATAATAGGAATACGAATCCTTTTTCAATTTGAAATTTTTCAATATCATCCATTTTCAAGCCATATTCACTCAAGAGACTTTCAAAGTATTTATATGAAAAGTTCTCCATACAAAATAATCCCAGCTTAACGTCAATAGGACTGTCAGTGTAATATTGCAGTTTGGATGCAGCCATAATTTCACAGGGTGTTCCAACCATTGCTATTTTGTGTTTGCTCATATTTTCAGCTCCTATTGCATATTAACAATTTTTTTAAAGTTTGTATAATCTATGTCTGTAAGTTCAAAACCGTATTTGGTTAGAATTTCCTTCAGCTCTTTTTGATCTTTAAGTGTGGTCTTTTCCATGACAGCATTTTTTCCTAAACTTTTAACGTCACCAAGGACATATATGGTTCCCCTCATGATTGATTCGCCAACGTCGTCAGTCACATCGCCAAGTATTATGAGTTTACCTCCCATCATGAGCAATCCGGTCATGTATCCACTGTTTCCACCAATTATAACGGTTCCTCCTTTCATGATTTCTCCGGTTCTTGAACCTGTGCTTCCTTTCACTATTACTGTTCCGCCATAGATTCCTTGTCCTGCACCATCACCTGCAGTGCCTTCTATAATCAATTCTCCTTTGGCCATGTTGTCTCCAGCAAACCAACCTGCATTTCCGGTTACGTGAATTTTTGGCCCATTAACCATTGTTCCCGCAAAATAACCTGCAGAACCATTGATTTCCACACATATGTCCTCAGTCAAACCTGCACACACATTGTGTCTTGACTCAGGATTGTTAATAATGAGCTTATCATGAAATGCAGCCTGTTTTTTTATGGTACGATTTAATTCCTTTGAATCCATATCCTTTGCATCAATAACATATTCTTTCATGGATAAACCCCCTCATTAAATTGTGTAAGCCCTAGTTTCACCTGGAGCGATTTGCTCTATCTGGTCTGAATCTATGACATCGTGCAATGCCATTTCCTCTGATGCTATGGCAAAAATTTCATCAGTTTCAGCCATGACCCCTGGCCTGAGGCCAAGCTTGTCCTTTGCAATACCTATGCCGTTAGGTGTTCCCACAAGTATTGAAAAAGGACCGTCCAAATCAACAACCGCATCATCCAAAGCTTCTTCCAGCTTATATCCTTGGTTAAGTTTGTCAGCCATATAATGAACAATGCATTCTGTATCGTTGAATGATTCAAATATATGGCCTTTTCTCTCCAATGGATCCCTTATTTTCCAGTAGTTTGTGATTTGCCCATTATGCACCACAGTTATGTCTGGAATTATATAACTTTGATATGGGTGTGCATGATACCTGTCCACACCACTTTCTGTTGCAAAGCGGGTGTGTCCGATTCCATGGGTCCCCATCCTGGAGGGAACGTCGAATCTTTCTGCAATGTCCTTTACCTTTCCGATATCCTTTATCATTTCAAATGAATGGGAACCGTTGATTACCCTTACGTTTTCGAGTTCATCTATTTCCCGTATACACGGTTTTAAAAGAGAATACTCATCCAATGCTATTTTACATTTATATACATCAGAATCACCAACGGACTCGATTAACTGTTCTTCATAAATCTGACTAAACTGAGTCAGAAGTGATTTTAAATTGTCTAATGTTCCTTTTCTCCTATTTACTTGAATGTTTAATTGATAATAATTTTCAGAAAAATTTAAACCCCCATAGATTGCATAACCTGCTGAATCCGGCCCCCTGTGCTGTAAAGATTCAAGCATTGAAGTTAATGCTTCCCCTACGTGGTGAGTTTTTTTATCCTTGTATATTACACCTGCTATTCCACACATCCTTATACCTCCATTTTAAATAATCGGAGAATACATGTAGATTAACTAAAAAAATAATTCCGATAATTCCTCATATGCCTTGAAAAAAATAATCATGAATTGCTAATCCTACATATGCCTTATAAATACTCCCAATACTAAATATGCCTTAAAACAATGTTTCAAAATTCCTAAAAAAAACATCATATATAAAAATAATTTAAAACTTAAAACCTCCGAAATTTATTGGCTGGCGACCACGGCAAAATCGGCATGGCCGCCAAGATATTCCGACAATATAATAACTTATACGTTCAAATATTCATCACGTTCATAATCAAATACCTGTATTCTGTAAGCATCCCATTCAGCCCTTTTTATGTTATAGAACTGATTGAATACTTTTTCCCCAAGTGCATTCTTGATTACGTCATTTTCATCCAATGCATGATATGCTTCCCATAGACTTGTTGGAAGACTGCTGATTCCTTTTTCGACTATTTCATCTTCGGAAAATGCAAAGAGGTTTTCTTCAGTAGGTTCACCAGGATCAATCTTATTGTCCATACCATCCAAACCTGCTTCAAGCAATACTGCAAATGCTAGGTAAGGATTACATGAAGGGTCAGCAGACCTGCATTCGATTCTTGTACCTAATCCTCTTGATGCTGGAATCCTTAACAGGGTTGACCTGTTTTTAAAACCGTAAGCTATGTAACATGGTGCTTCATAACCCGGAACCAAACGTTTGTAAGAGTTGACTGTAGGAGATAAGATTGATGACAATGCAGGTGCATGTTTCAGCAATCCTCCAATGAAGTACAATGCCTCCTGAGAGATTTGAGTTTCAGTGTTAGGGTCGTAGAAAATGTTTTCCCCATCCTTGAACAGACTTTGATTACAGTGCATTCCACTACCGTTGATTCCCAAGAACGGTTTTGGCATGAATGTTGCTTTGAAACCTAAATTATTGACCAATGCTTTGACTGCTTCCTTAAATGTTATGACAGCATCAGCTGTTTTCAAAGCGTCTGCATATTTGAAGTCCACTTCATGCTGACCTGCTGCAACTTCGTGGTGGCTCACCTCAACATCAAAATCAAGCTTTTCAAGACCCAGTACGATTTCCCTTCTGATATCAGTACCTTGGTCTAGTGGTTCCACATCAAAGTATTCAGCTTCATCCGCAGGTATGTAATTTCCATTTTCATCCTCAGTTATGATGAAGAATTCAGGTTCTGGACCCATATTAAATTGATATCCTCTTTTTTCTGCTAATTTTAAGGATTTTTTAAGTACTCCCCTTGGATCACCGTCATATGGTTTCCCATCAGTTGTGAAAATATCACATATGAATCTACTGGTACCTTTTGATTCAGGCCTCCATGGGATTGTTGAGAATGTGTTGATGTCCGGTTTTGCGAGAAGGTCACTGTCATTGATTGAAGCCAATCCTGCTACTGAAGAACCATCAAACAATAATCCATCATTTACTATATCTTCAACATCATCCGCCTTTTTAAGAGGCACCGCCATGCTTTTAGGTAATCCATGTATATCTGAAAATTGCAATTTCAGAAATTTTATGTCGTTTGCGTCGATTGTCTTTATAATTTGATCTAATGTTTTATCTTTTTCTGACATTTTTTCACTTCATTTGAATATCTTCTCCATTTAGTTGAGTTAATATGGAAAAATGGAAAACCATTTTGACTAAATGAATTTAATTAAATACTTCACCGGAAGGAAACTTCCTTCCGACTAATAGTATATAATCAAAGATATATAAATGTTTTGAAAAAAACATCTAAATGTAATTTAAATTATACATAACACGTACTTAATCTTCTAATGTCAGTTATTTTTTGCATATAATGAATTAAAATAAATAAAATCAAATCTAATAAGATTTAAATTAAAACAATGAAATAAAAAGTAAATTATCAAAAATGTGAATAGGTTATCTAAAAAAAATAATTAGCAAATAAATGATTAAAAAAAGAGAATAAAACAAGAAATCTATACGATTCCTTGTGCGTTCATAGCGTCTACTACTTTTTTGAATCCTGCAATGTTTGCTCCTGCTACGTAGTTTTTATCCATACCGTATTCTTCAGCAGCAGCTGCAGCATTTGCAAAGATAGTTTCCATAATGTTTTGAAGTTTACCGTCAACTTCTTCGAAAGTCCATGATAATCTTTCGGAGTTTTGTGACATTTCTAATGCGGAAGTAGCTACTCCACCAGCGTTGGAAGCTTTACCTGGTGCGAACAGTACACCGTTTTCTTGTAAGTATTCGGTTGCTTCAATGGAAGTTGGCATGTTTGCTCCTTCAGCAACAGCAGTTACGCCGTTTGCAACTAATGCTTTAGCATCGTCTAATAACAATTCGTTTTGGGTTGCACATGGTAATGCGATGTCACATTTTACGGTCCATACGCCTTTGCCTTCGTGGTATTCAGCGGATGGTCTTGCTTCAGCGTAAGCAGTTAATCTTTCTCTTCTTACTTCTTTTACTTCTTTGAGTAATTCTACGTCAATTCCTTCTGGGTCGTAAATCCATCCAGTGGAATCGGAACAGGTTACAGGGTTACCGCCTAATTGTTGTGCTTTTTCGATAGCGTAAATTGCTACGTTACCTGCACCGGAAACTGCGATAGTTTTTCCTGCAATATCAATATCATTAGCTTTTAACATTGCGTTGGTGAAGTATAATAAACCATATCCGGTTGCTTCAGTTCTTGCAAGAGATCCTCCGAAGCTTAATCCTTTACCGGTTAATACTCCTTCGTATAATCCTCTGATTCTTTTGTATTGTCCGAATAAGAAACCGATTTCGCGACCGCCTACACCGATGTCTCCTGCAGGAACGTCTGTGTCTGCTCCGATGTATTTGCATAATTCGGTCATGAAGCTTTGACAGAACGCCATGATTTCCCTGTCGGATTTTCCTTTAGGATCAAAGTCGGATCCACCTTTACCTCCACCAATTGGAAGTCCGGTTAAGGAGTTTTTGAAGATTTGTTCGAAACCTAAGAATTTGATAATTCCGACGTTTACTGAAGGGTGGAAACGTAACCCTCCTTTGTAAGGTCCGATAGCTGAGTTGAATTGTACTCTGTAACCGGTGTTTACTTGTACTTGACCGTTGTCGTCTACCCATGGAACACGGAATTTGAATTGTCTTTCTGGGTTTGTTAATCTTTCAAGAAGTGCGTTTTTTCTGTATTCTTCTTCGTTTTCTTCAATTACTACCCTTAAGGATTCTAATACTTCACGAACTGCTTGGTGAAATTCAGGTTCTGAAGGGTTTTGTTCTATTATAGTTTCAATTACTTCATCTACGTATGACAAAATTATTCCTCCAAATCGAAATTTGAATTAATTTTTAATTATATCATTAAAAGAGTTCTTACTTCATCAAGTAATTTTTAACAATATAGTTAATTATATGCATCTTCTAGTATTTAAATATTATTCAATATTTAATAGAAATATATTGATATTATTCATAAAAATTAATATAAATATTATACAATTTATAAAAAAATAATAAAAAAATATTAAATTAAATAAATCTTTTTAAAAATTTTTCTACAATTAACAATAAAAATAGGCAATACATAAACAAATGTCGGAAGTCATCTTCCACCAAAAATTTTCCGAAGACATGAAAGTTGCAAGTGTTCCAAATATCGGAACGAATCGCCCTCAAAATTAGAACAAAATGGAGAAATGCAAAAAAATATTAAACAAAATTATACAGTATTTTTAAAACCATATTCTTTTATATACCATAATTGATAAATTAATATTTAAAATACATCAAAAATCAATTTTTAATAAACAAAATGGTAAAATTATGATTAATAAAACACAATATGAAACATTGAAAGAGAACTACCTCTCAAAAAACAGGAATATGCATTCATTGTATGTGGAATTAAACAAAGAGATTGCCGTTTCAAAACAAGTATTTTTCAAGTTAATAAATCAGATAAGACAAGAAGAAGGATTAAACGAATTTTATACAAAAAAAGAAAAAAGAAAAAGTAATATTATAACACATTTGGACAAGTCTCCAAAATGTTATAACTAGTAATCAACATAATACCTGAGAATAGCTGCAATTCCACCGAATGCCCTGAAGATTTGCATACCTTCCTCAGTTTCAGTTGAAATGAATTCTACTTCAGTATTCATTTCCTCAGCCCGTTCAACAAACTCTTCAGCCAAGTCAATTGAAGACTCTTCTTTTAAGATTTCACCACAGTTAGGGCATTTCTCCTTGAGGTTGTCCGCTTCAGCCTGAGTCTTAACAGTGATCTCTTTTTCCTCACCGCAGCTAGGACAAACGAATTTCTTACGCATGCTTGTCAAGTCCTCTGATAAGAGCAATGTGTCAACAGCACCCATAATCAAGTTGTTTCTTACCTGGTTTTCACCATAGGAACATAAACCCTTATCCTTTCTTAACTCCTGAATGAATTTCTGAACGAGCTTTTTCTCATGCATAACGTCAAGGTTTTCCAAATCATCAGCAGCACGGGTAATAACCTCACGGATACCCTCTTCACCGGTGTAAGAGGTGTCCACTATGGAAATGACCTTGTTTTTAAGTTCATATTGAAGGTAGTCACCATCATAGAAGTCTTTTTTGGTAAAGCCCGGACCGCCTAAAATGATTCCTTTCAAGTCATCCTTGAGCGGAAGATAAGCCTCGTTCATGTGATCTCCAATACGTTTAAGGAATTGGTGAGCAAGGTCTTCGATTACACGGTCAAACCTTCTTTGTGATTGTCCCCCTGCCTTGTGCTTTCCAGGAACACCACTGGTCAAGTGACCGAGAATGGTTTCTTTCTTACCTTTCAATGTAGCGTAGGTAGCCTCATTTCTGTCGATAACAGCCACACCATAAACGTCATGCTCTTCAATCATGTATTCCAATGGCTCTACGAAAAACTCGTTGTTACATTTATACCAGTAGGTCTGAACAGGTTCCGGTGGCTCTATAATGTATTTTTCCATCTTTTCAGTACCCGGACCGCCTTTAGGAATCATACCTACAAATAAAACCAAACCGTTTTCAGGCGGTTGCCTGTATAGTTTTATGCTTTCTAAAATAACCGCAATAGCAGACTGTACATTTTTTCTTGTTTGTTTACTCTTAATGTTAGCACTCTGACCCATTTCATCTCTCATGTGCTTACCAACATCACTCAATTGCTTGGTTGGTGGAATATAAACGGAAACAAGCTCTGTACCTCTACCTCTTTTTTCTGATAATTCTTTTAAAGTTTTCTTAAATTCATACAATTCTTTTGATGATACGTTAGCCATGTTATCCCTATAATAATTAAATTAATATAATAGATATAATTATATAAATACAAATATAAATAATTAATGAAAAAACAGTGAAAATCCCCATTATTTAATGTGACTTTTATGAAATGGAAAATCGGAAATGTGAAAATCGACAATCAGGTTGTTCTTGCGCCGATGGCTGGAATCTGCGATTCATCGTTCAGAAGGATTGCCAAGTCAATGGGCTGCGGACTATTGTCAACCGAAATGGTTTCAGACAAGGCGATAATGTATGACAACTGGAAAACAAAGTCAATGCTTTTCATGACAGAATATGAAAGGCCAATCGCCCAGCAGATATTCGGCGCAGGTGTCGAATCATTTAAAATTGCTTCATCATTCATTGAAGAAAACATGAAACCTGACATCATCGACATAAACATGGGATGTCCCGTCACAAAGGTTGCCGTAAGGTCACAGGCAGGAAGCGCACTTTTAAAAAACCCCAAAAAGGTAAGAGACATTGTCAGTGCAGTGGTGGATACAGTGAACGTTCCGGTGACAGTCAAAATCAGAAGCGGATGGGACAATCGCTGCATAAATGCAGTTGAAATAGCAAAGATTGTTGAGGACTGCGGAGCATCTGCAATAACAGTGCATCCCCGCACACGTGAGGAAAGATACGGCATCAAGGCAAACTGGTCAATCATAAAAGAGGTCAAGGACACAGTTTCCATACCGGTTATAGGCAATGGGGACATCTTCACATGCTATGATGCAAAAAGGATGATTGATGAAACCGGATGCGATGCAATCATGATCGGTCGTGGAGTGTTGGGAAACCCTTGGCTCATCAGACAATGCATAGATTACCTTGAGAACGGAACAGAACCTGAAAGAGTCACAATGGAAGAGAGAATCGAAATGATTAAAAAGCATGCAGAGCTTTTAAGTGAAATAAGGCCTGAAAAGGTTGCCATGCACAAGATGAGAACCCATGCTGCATATTACCTCAAGGGCCGTTACAGAAGCGCAGAGATAAAGCCAAGACTGTTCAAGATGAACACCAAAGAGGAATTGTTCGACTTACTAGACGAATACGTTGAGCTAATCAAGTAGTTCCTCACCGAATTTTTCAAACAGCTCCAAGTCACCGCTTGCGATGGTGTTTATCTCCATCAAATCCATTCCAGTGATGTCCATGACTTCTCTTGCCATGTGAACGTAAGTGTCGGGATAGTCATTGTATCCGAAAATATGCCATATGACATCATTTTCAAAAACCATTTCCAAATACCAGTCATATCCTTCCAAGTCATCAGGGTCTCGTGCATTGGATTTTTTATGATACTCGTCAAAAATCCACATGTATACATGATATTTTTTCAATAGCTCCAAAATCAGCTCTTCATCAGAAGATGACAATTTCTTTTCAATGTATCCATCAACAGTATTCCTTTCAAAATTAATTATCAACCGAGGATTTGGAAGCTCATAAGGATAAGTCTGATAATGGCCGAATTCTATGGATTTTATGTTTAATTTATCATCTGAATAAATTCCATCTTTTTTAATATTATAATATAATGGAGTTGCAAGATGCTTTTGGTAATTCAGATGCAATACGTCAAAACCGAATGTCCTTATCAAAAGCTCGCCGAACCTGATCCAGTTTATGGGATAGTTGTTCTTGAAGCTGTATTCCTCATAATTGTCGGTTGAATAGATTATGACATTGCATGAATAGACCAATTCCAGCTTTTCAAAATAAGAAAATTTTTCAGATTCGAAATCCTCAAACAACCTTAAATTATCAAACTCATGCAAAAAATCGTCAATTTTTGAATCAGTCAACCTATAGATTTCGCTAGTCATCTTGCGCCTCAAGTCAACAAGTATGTCCACCCATGTATCGTCACAAAGAGGATTCTCCTTTACGAACTTGTCACCGCTTCCACGTTCTGAGATTTTATAGTATGCATTCTTGTTAACCAAATCTATTGTGAAACATTCATAATGGCGATTCAATCTTTTAAAGTTGAATCTTTGAGTAATTTCAATCTTTTCAATCATAAATATCCTTGATAATTAAATTGGTTTTTAAGACTAATATAATTTGATGTAAAACAAACATTTATTAATAATCATTAGTTAATTAATTAACTAAGTGATACTATGATTAGAAGATGCCCACAGTGCGGTACTGCAAGCGATGACATGTATGGTTTTTGTATAAAATGCGGACATGAATTTCCAAAAGTGGCTGAAAACGAGAATGCATGCCCATTATGCGGATTTCCAAATCCCGATGAAGCGGATTACTGCGTCAAATGCGGAACCCCATTAATATTTAAAAGCCAGTTTGAAGGCACACACAATGCAATGAACCCGATTGTCATTAAAAAGGAAGTTGTGAACAACGCCCAAGAGTATAAGGCAAACAGAACAAGCAAATGGTTAATTTTATTTGGATACGTATTCTCAATCTTAGGCGGAATCCTGGGATTGATTATTGCAATTTACCTGTCAACAAGAAAAGATCCGGTAGCTAAAAAACATGGACACATTCAACTGGCAATTTTCGGATTCTACATATTGCTCATCGCAATCCTTTTCGCAACAGGACACATGCCTGCCGATGCAATATCACAATACCAGCAGATGCTATCCGGAAATTTTACCTCTATTTAGGGGAATATACATTATGATGGCGCCGTCACCATCCTCATAGTATCCCGGAACCACCCTATCCACCTTAAAGTTAAATGTCTTGTAAAACTCGACCGCACCATGATTGTTTTCATTCACCTCAAGATATATTGCACTGATGTTTAAAAGTGACAGTATTGAAATCGCCTTTACCAAAAGCTGTGTTCCGGCACCTGTCCTGCGGTAGTTCTTGTCAACGGCGATTGAGATGATGTGGCCCTGATTTTCATACTTTATCCAGAAGATGACATAGCCTATGACATAGCCGTCCTCCTCAGCCACAAGAAAACCCACACCCATTTCATATAACTGCTGAAACATGTTGATACCATAGGATTGGTTAAAAGACATGTTTTCTATTTCAAAAACTCTTCTTAAATCATTCGGTGTGAATTTTCTAACAATCATACAAAAATAACATATAAAATACAAAGTATTTAATTCTAACTAATGTGTTCTAAAAAATATAATACAATATTTTAATACATTGTACAACGAATATTTATTTGAGGATTAAAAATGTGGGATGACTTTGCTGAATATATTCTAAAAGAGGTTGGCGATGAAAATGTGAAAATAGCTGAAATCGCCATTGGAAAATACGACAGGATAGCCGAAATATTATCATCAAAACAAAATATAACACTCATCAAGACAGATATCCTTCCGAAGGATTCGACTGTAATCAAGGACGACATCACAAAGCCAAATCTAGAACTGTACATGGACACTGACATCATATATTCAATCAGACCACCAAGCGAACTTCAACCGTATTTGGTCAAGCTTGCCCAGGAAATCGGATCACAGCTAATCATAAAACCGTTGACCAACGAGGACCTGAATACGGGCAGAGTCAAAATGAAATTAAAGAACTACAACAGAGCAAGCTTTTATGTATTAAGGTGATGTAATGGAAAATCAATCTACAGGTTTGACAACGCAGGAAGCAACGAAAAGGCAGAAGGAGCATGGATTGAACAGGCTTGATGAAAGAAAGCCAACACCCCTTATCGTTTTATTTTTCTCACAATTCATAGACATACTGATAGGACTTCTCATCATTGCGGCAATTGCTGCATATGCGATAGGTGACGTCATTGACGCATGCGTCATCCTGCTTGCGGTCCTTCTTAACGTGATAATGGGATTCATCCAGGAGTACAGGTCCAGAAAGGCAATGGAAAGCCTCAAGAATCTGGTCGTCAAAACAGCGATTGTCAAAAGGGACGGTGAAATCCAGGAAATCAGCTCAGAGGAACTGACAATCGGGGACGTAGTCATTCTTGAAGAAGGAGGCAAGATTCCTGCAGACCTTACACTGATTGAGGTCAATGACTTGAGCTGTGACGAGTCATCATTGACCGGAGAGTCCGAAGCCATCAAAAAGGAAACGGGCGAAGAGGTTTACATGGACTCCAACATACTTTCCGGAAATGCGGTCGGTGTTGTCAAGAATATAGGAATGAAAACAGAAATCGGAAAGATTGCCGAAATTGTCCAGGAAGAGGATGAGGACACCCCTCTCAAGACAAAGGTCGGAAATCTCGGCAAGACACTATCCATCATTTCCATAATCGTGTGTATATCCATTTTCATCCTGGAACTGCTTAAGGGCATTCCACTTGTGGAGACATTCATGACAGCGGTTTCCCTTGCTGTTGCAGCAATTCCAGAAGGCCTTCCTGCAGTATTGACTTTAACACTGGCATTGGGAATGTCACAGATGGCCAAATCAGATGCGATTGTCAGGAAATTGCTATCCGTGGAAACACTTGGATCATGTACCATAATCTGCAGTGACAAGACAGGAACACTCACTGAAAACAGAATGACTGTCGTTGACAGTTTCTACACAAATGAAAAGACCACATTGGAAATCGGAAAACTGTGCAACAATGCAATAATCCGCAATGACGAGGTCATTGGAGACCAGACCGATGGAGCAATCATGAAATTCTGTAAGGACGCAGACATCGACCTTGACAGAATTGATGAAATACCTCTTGACAGCAATCGTAAAATGATGACAACCATACATACACTAAACGGTGAAAGTAACATTGTTCTTACAAAAGGTGCTCCAGAAATAATTCTAGACAAATGCAAATACATAGACAATGACGGAAATGTTGAAATTCTTGATGCTAGAGTTAAGGAAAACATACTTAAGAAAATTGACGAAATGAGTGAAAAGGCATTGAGGGTAATCGGGTTTGCATACAAGCTTCAGGACGAGACAGACCCTGAAGAAAACCTGACATTCACAGGACTTCTCGGATTGATAGACCCTCCTAAAAAAGATGCCAAAAAGGCAGTGAGCGACTGTAAGAAGGCAGGAATCAAAGTCAAGATGATTACTGGAGATTACAAAAAGACTGCCTGTGCAATCGCAAGGGATTTGGGAATACTCACCGACGGAAGAGTCATAACAGGTGCTGAACTGGACCAGATGAGTCTCGAGGAGTATTATGAAATTGCAAATGACATCCAGGTTTATGCAAGGGTCAAGCCCACACAAAAGATGAAAATCGTGGAGGCATTAAAGGAATCCGGAAACATCGTTGCAATGACTGGTGACGGCGTTAACGACGCACCTGCACTCAAGAAGGCATCAATCGGTGTTGCAATGGGTGACGGAACCGACGTTGCAAAGGAATCCGCAGACATGATACTTCAGAACAACGACTTTGCAACAATCGTAAAGGCAGTCCGGGAAGGGCGTAAGATCTATGACAACATCAAGAGATTCGTCAAGTTCCAGGTGTCCACAAATGTCGGTGCGATACTTACCATTGTCGGAACATCACTGCTGTCACTGCCGCTGCCGTTCAATCCTGTTCAGTTGCTATGGCTGAATATCGTTATGGACGGTCCCCCTGCACAGACATTGGGAATTGAGGGGGCCGAAAGGGACATCATGGAAAGGCCTCCTGAAACCGGAGACATCCTGACACGAAAAACATTGACAGAAATCCTGCTTTCAGGTATTGTAATGGCAATCGGAACAATTGCAGTATTCTGGTATGAATTGAGCATCAATGCATCTGAGCAAAAGGCAATGACCGTTGCATTCACACTGTTTGTGATGTACCAACTTTTCAATGCATACAACAGAAAGGCAAATTCAGACAGCTCAAGTAAGTACTTGTACATAGCAATTTTGCTTTCATTCGTGCTTCAGCTGCTAATCATATACATTCCACAATTGCAAATCATATTCAGAACAACATCAATCAATTTAATGGAATGGGTGATGATTATAATTGTATCATTCACCATAATCATTGCAGATAAACTAATGAATAAAGTGATAGAATGAAGATATTTTTGCTTGGCGGAACAAAAGATTCCACAAACATAATCGAACACATAAAAGAAAACTATGACTCTTACATTTTAACAACCACCACAACAGAGTATGGTGCAAAACTGGCTCGTGAGGGTGGAAGCGATGACACCATTGCAAGGCCAATTCCAAAGGATGAGATAAAGGAAATGATTCTTAATGAAAAATTCGACATCCTAATAGATGCAACCCATCCATTTGCCAAACACATCACCCAAACCAGCACAAGCATTGCAAAGGAACTGAAACTTCCATACATCCGCTTTGAAAGACCCACCACAAATCTTGAAAACATCGACACTTCACATATCCATTATGTAGACTCATTCGATGAGGCAGGAAAACTGATCGAGAATGAGTTCACTGAAGGAAATGTCCTTCACTTTGCAGGAGCAAACACCATGGGAGACATCCTGAAATACGTTTCAGTTGACAGGTTCTATCCAAGAATCCTTAAGGTCGAAAGCTCCATTGAAAAGTGCAAGTCACTTAATGTTGATTCAAACCACATCATCCCCATGAAAGGCGCCGCAAGCCTTGAGGAAAACATTGAACTTATTGAAAGGTACGATGCAAGCGTGATGATTACCAAGGAAAGTGGCGAGATAGGTGGAGTAATCGAAAAGATAGAGGCTGCAAACGAGAAGGATGTTGCAGTCATAATGATTCAAAGACCAAAAATAGACAGTTTAGAAAAAAATGATATTGTATCTAACCTCGAAGAGTTAGACATTAAATTAAAAAGCTTTTTTTAAAAATAGATATAAAATAAACGCCGAGACTGGGATTTGAACCCAGGCGAGGATGACCTCACAGGATTTCAAGTCCTGCGCCTTACCAGACTAGACTATCTCGGCATATGAAAAGGAATATTTAGAAGGAATCTAAATATTTATCCTTTAAGTTCAATTTCAATACTTACATTATCAGGAACGTTAACTTTCATGACTTGTCTCATAGCACGTTCATCAGCTCCAATACCGATTAAACGTTTATGAATCCTGAGTTCCCATTTTTCCCAAGAAGCTTTACCTTCTCCATCTGGAGATTTTCTTGTTGGAACTACTAATTTTTTAGTAGGTAATGGAATAGGACCAGATAAGTCAACACCAGTTCTTTCAGCAATTTTTTTGAGTTGATCACAAACGTATGCTAATTTTTCTGGGTCAGTTCCAGTAAGTTTAATTCTTGCTTGATTCATGTATTATCCTCCAAAAAACAAAAGAAAAGAAAGTAAAAAGTTACTTTCTAATTATTGTTTACAAACTTATTTTGCTGAGGTAACTTTAAGACATAATCCTGCAGCAACGGTTTGACCCATATCTCTGATAGCGAATCTTCCCATAGGTGGGATTTTTTGAGCTTCTTCCATAACCATTGGTTTGGTTGGTTTAATTTGGACGATCGCTGCATCACCAGTTTTGAGGAAGTCAGGGGTTCCTTCTTGAGGTTGACCGGTTGCAGGGTCTAATTTAGAAGTTAATTCTAAGAAAGTACATGCAGTTTGGGAAGTGTGACAGTGGAATACAGGAGTGTATCCAACGGTGATTACACCAGGGTGTTGTAATACAACAACTTGTGCGGTGAATTCTTTAGCTACAGTAGGAGCATCTCCAGTGTGTCCAGCTACATCTCCTCTTCTGATATCGTTTTTACCTACACCTCTTACGTTGAATCCGATGTTGTCACCAGGTTCAGCTTCGTCGAATACTTCGTGGTGCATTTCGATAGATTTAACTTCTCCAGAAGCTCCAGCAGGTTCGAAGATAACGTTTTCACCTTTTTTCATGATACCGGTTTCAACTCTTCCTACAGGTACGGTTCCTACACCAGTAATGGAGTAAACGTCTTGAATAGGTACTCTTAATGGTAAGTCTACAGGTTTTTCAGGTGGGGTTAATTTGTCTAATTCAGTGATAAGTGCGTCACCTTTGTACCAAGGCATGTTTTCACTTTTCTCTTTGATGTTGTCCCCTTCAAATGCAGACATTGGGATGAATGGTACGTCAGCAGGGTTTCTACCGATGGATTTGAGTAATGCACCAACTTCTTCTTTTACTTCGTTGAATCTGTCTTCACTGTAGTTTTCCATATCCATTTTGTTAACTGCAATGATTAATTGTTTAATACCTAAAGTCATGGATAAGAACATGTGTTCTTTGGTTTGAGGCATTACACCGTCGTTAGCAGCTACTACTAATACAGCTGCGTCAGCTTGGGATGCACCGGTGATCATGTTTTTAACGAAGTCTCTGTGTCCAGGACAGTCTACAATAGTGTAGTCGTATTTTTTGGTGGAGAATTTTTGGTGAGCTAAATCGATGGTTACTCCTCTTTCCCTTTCTTCTCCTAATTTGTCCATAACAAATCTGAATTTGTCTTCACCTTCGTCTAATTGTTGTTCAGCGATTGCACCAGCTTTTAATAATAAGTGTCCAACTAAAGTGGATTTTCCGTGGTCAACGTGTCCAATAAATGCTAAGTTAAGATGTTCTTTTTCTTTTGCCATTATA
>NZ_JAGAXX010000024.1 GCF_017940815.1 Methanobrevibacter sp. | reverse complement strand
TATGGGTATTAAGACCTTTTTTAATAAAATAAAAAATTATCCTAATGTATTTTTATAAACCATCAAAAAATAATATGAAAAATAAGAAAAAGAAAATGAATCTGGTCGAATTTTAACAAAAAAAATTCAGGCCCCTAAATAAATTATTTGTCTAGACAATTATTTATTAGACAACTAAATTTATAATGGAATAATTATCATGGAATTTGAAAACAAAAGCGGACTAATAACTTTGATTATACTTATACTGGCTTCTGCAGTTACATTGATATCACAAAGTATTGTAACAACCAGTTTGCCTTATTATATGCATGATTTTGCAATATCTTCTGCAACTGCACAATGGACATACTCCGTATTTCTATTGGTGCTTGGAGTGATGATTCCTCCAACAGCATACATTACAAGAAGATTTAAAATTAAAACAATATTGGCAACATCACTTATATTGTTCATAATAGGTTCTGTGCTTTGCTTTGTGGCCCCAAGCATTGAAATATTAATTATTGGAAGAATTCTTGAAGCTATGGGAACAGGTATCTTAATGCCAATAGGTCAGATATTGATTTTTAGAATAATGCCTGAAGAGAAATGGGCATTGTTCATGGGACTGTTCGGATTCCTTGTTGGAATCGTGCCTGCAATGGGACCTACAGTTGGGGGAATTATTGTTGACCTGTTTGACTGGAGATTCATATTTGAGGTTCTGGCCATAATTGCCGTTTTGATTTTGATATTGTCACTAATTCTTGCAAATTTTGAACTTGAAACTGAGAAGTATCCTTTGGATTTTCCATCTTTATTGTTGTCAATACTTTTCTGTGTGGGGCTTATGATTGGATTTTCAAACGTTGCAGAGTATGGATTCAGCATACTCTATGTGATTTTACCGATAATTGTGGGCATAATATCATTAATAGTATTTGTTAAACGTCAAAATAAAATCGAAAAACCGCTGATCAACCTATCCGTGCTGAAAAATAAGTACTTTGTGTATGGGACTGTTTTTGCATCATTGCTCTACTTCATAATGTGTGGAATCAATGTAATTGTGCCTCTATTTGTTCAAAATGTTGCATATTACTCTTCAACAGAATCAGGACTCATATTATTCCCTGCGGCAATAATCATGATTGTGTTTAATTTCATAGGTCCTGTATTGGCGGATAAGATTGGAATAAAGCCCGTTTTAATTACATCATCATTTTTAAATATAATTGCATTTGTCGCAATGATGACCTATGATATGAATTCCTCATTTGAATACATACTGGCTACTCAGTTTATTAGGGGAATTGGTTGCGGATTAGGATTGTCTCCGGCTATTACCTGGTCAATGAGTGTCGTGGCATGGGATGTTGAGGATGCAACCGCAATTAACAACACTGCAAGGCAGGTTATAGGTGCAATCGGATCATCAATTGCAGTTGTGATAATGCAGATATTGGCAAGTGGAAAAATCACTCACAATCAGCTTTCAGTCAATTCATTTAGTTTAACATCTTTGATGATGATAATAATAACTGTAATCATATTGATTATAACAGTGCTCTTCATAAAGAATAAAAAGGATATTGTGGAGGATTAGAATGGACAGTTTGGATTTCGATCAGGTGTTGTTTAGAATCAACAAGCTCTACACTGAAAACACCAACAGCAATCTGAAGGAATTTAATGTGACTCGTTCGGACATGTCCTTTCTCTTAAAGTTGAATGAAATGGGGAAAGTCACCCAAAAGGATTTGGCCGAATCCAGAAATCTCAATAACGCAACAGTAACACGCGCTCTTGAAAGGCTTGAGAAAAAAGGATTTGTAAAACGTATTGATGATGAAAACGATAAGAGAAAAAGGATTGTATTACTCACATCTGAAGGTAAACAAACCATAAATGAAATCCTAAAAAAGCATGAAAGCTTTAAAAAGGATGTATTTGATGATTTTGATGAAAATGAACTTCAGAACCTGATGACTCTTTTGGATAGGATATTGTCTAAATTAGAAAATTAAATTTATATTGAACAGATATTAAAATATATTGTTTAATTGGTTAGGTTGAAAAAAAGTCTTGAAAAATATTTTAAAAATAAAAAAATAAAAGTTAAAGACATCATGTCCTAATTTAACTTATAATTAGAATTTAAAGAAGTCTCTACCCCAGCTGATATTGTGTTTGATCTCTTGGATTCTCATTTCAGCGGTGGTTCCTGTTTCAGCATATCTTTTTTCAATAGCTTCAATTTTTTTATCTGCAGTCATTGAAGAATCTTTAAGTTCATCAACGAAACTAATTCCTCTTTCAATGGCGTCCATTTGTTTGAATGCAGTGTCTTTTAATTCGAAAAGGGTATCTATAGCTTCACCGACGCTAAGTCCATTTTCTTCCAATATCTTTACTTTTTCAATTTGTTCCTCAGTTGAACCTCTCCAGCTTATAGAAGCTGGAGATTCTTAGGCCATACCCATTGTTTTGTCAAAGCCTTTCCATTCGTAATAATATTCGAATTTTCCTTGACCAATAGGTATGAAATCTACTAAGCATAGCACCATTGAACCAGTGGCGCGTAGAGCTTCGTCTAAAATATTTTTTGCAGCATTAACATCCCTTTGAAGCATGCT
>NZ_JAGAXX010000023.1 GCF_017940815.1 Methanobrevibacter sp. | reverse complement strand
ACTTATTTAAGTAATTTACTATTTTTTAATTGTTTATTTTGAAATTAAAGAAAAATTAGAACGAATTTTCATCGAAGTGAAATTTCAAGTGTAAAAAAATAAAATTTGAAAGAAGCCTATGAAATTTTACAGACTCCTTTTAAGTTAAATAAATCATTCATTTTTTATACCACCTTAGGCTTATGCCTATGATTAAATATATTACATTCGAAACTATTTAAAAATTTTGTTTAACCAAAAAAATTCCAAAATGTTGAAAATTAATTAGAAAAATGTAAAAAATAATAGATAATTTTGATTAAGTGATTAAAAAATCATCGGAAAAAATTTCAATGTATGAAAAAAATATCATTAAAAATTATCACACTGACCATTAAATTTAAGAAAAATTAAAAATTAAATTAAGATTAATCAATTTATAAAAATGAGGAAAGGATAATGATTGAAGAGCAAACAAAAAGTTATTCAAAAAAACAAATCTACAAAACCCTACACCCTTGGGTCAGACAATGGTTTGAAAATCAGTTTGATGACTTTACCCCTGCCCAGAAAAGATCAATCATTGACATCCACAAGAAAAACAATATTCTCATCTCATCACCGACAGGTTCAGGTAAGACCTTGACAGCATTTCTCTCGGTTCTCAGTGAATTGACCTCACTTGCTGAAAAAGAGGAACTGAAAGACAAGGTTTACTGCATTTACATTTCCCCATTGAAGGCACTGGACAATGACATCGAGAAAAATCTTGACGACCCGTTAGAGGGCATTGAAAAGATAGCTGGCAAAAAGCTTGGAATAAGAAAGGCAGTCCGTACAGGAGACACCACACAGTACCAAAGGCAAAAGATGCTTAAAAAGCCACCACACATTCTAATCACAACACCGGAAACATTGTCAATATTGCTTGTTGCTCCAAAGTTCAGGGAAAAGCTGAGCCATGTGAAATATGTGATAATTGACGAAATCCACTCCTTGGCGGAAAACAAAAGAGGAGTTCATCTAAGCTTATCACTGGAAAGATTGCAACATCTGATAGGCCAATACACCAGAATCGGACTTTCAGCAACTGTTAGCCCATTAGAGGAAGTTGCCAAATTCCTTGTCGGATACGAATACGGCGTCGAACGAAACTGCAAGATAGTGAACATAAACTACCTGAAGGAACTGGACATGGAAGTGATGTGTCCTGTAAGTGACATAGTCCTCGCAGACGAAGAGGACACACGTTTGGGAATGTATGATTTGCTTGATGACCTAATTCAAGAAAACAAAACCACATTGATATTTACAAACACCCGTAGCGGAACAGAGAGATTTGTTTACAACCTGAAGAAAATGTATCCGATGAACTATAATGATTCAAACATAATGGCCCACCACTCATCACTTTCAAAGGAAGTTCGTCTGGAAACAGAAAACAAACTGAAAGAAGGAAAATTGAAGGCAGTAATTTCATCAACATCCCTTGAGCTTGGAATTGACATAGGATACATTGATTTGGTAGTTTTAATAAACTCACCGAAATCCGTTGCAAGAGCACTTCAAAGAATCGGTAGAAGCGGACACCGGCTTCATGAAAAGTCCAAGGGAAGGATAATAGTAACCGACAGGGACGATTTAGTGGAATGCTCAGTCTTACTTAAGAATGCCAAGGAAGGAAAAATTGACAAAATCAACATTCCAACCAACTGTCTTGACGTGTTGGCACAGCACATCTACGGAATGAGCATTGAAAATCCATGGGACATTGACTATGCATTCGACATCGTAAGAAAAAGCTATTGCTACAAGGATCTCACAAGGGACGATTATGAGGACGTATTGAGTTATATGGCTGGAGAATATCCTGAACTTGAAGAGAGATACGTTTATGCAAAAATATGGATAGATTATAAGCAAAATACCTTTGGAAAGCGTGGAAAACTGGCAAGAATGCTTTATTCAACAAACATAGGCACAATCCCCGACTCCTCCGGAGTGCTCGTCAAATGCGATGGAGAAACCGTTGGAAAAATCGAGGAATCATTCATGGAAAGATTGAAAAAGGGAGACACCTTCGTTTTGGGAGGCAGAACATACAGATTCAATTACGGCAAGGGAATGACAATAAACGTTACCCCTGCAAGCGGACCTCCAACAATCCCCTCATGGTTTTCACAGCAATTGCCATTGTCCTTTGACCTTGCAATGGACATTCAAAAGTTCAGGTCATTCATGGAGGCTAAATTCGAATATAGAAGAAGCAAAGAAGAGATAATGGAATTCATTTATGATTATCTCTATGTGGACGACTTTGCGGCCAATTCCCTCTACGAATATTTTGTGGAACAGTACAAATATGCAAAGATTCCATCAAATCGTTGCCTATTAATTGAATATTACAGAGGATTCGGAGACAGACGTTTCGTGATATTCCATTCACTTTTCGGAAGAAAGGTCAACGATGCTCTGTCCCGTGCCGTTGCATATGTCGTTGCCAAGAAGTACAACACAAACATAACAATCTCAATTTCAGACAACGGTTTCTATTTGAGCTCAGATGGCACCATTGGAGGCCTGGAATCATTCAGAGAACTTAATCCTGAAAACTTTGAAAGGATACTTACAAATTCATTAAATAAAACAGAAACCCTTGCTTCAAGATTCAGACATTGTGCAGGAAGGTCACTGATGACTCTAAGAAGGTACAAAGGGGAATCAAAATCTGTTGGCCGCCAACAGGTTAGGGGAAAAATCCTTCTCAAGTTCGTTCAGGAAATGGATGACAACTTTTCAATCTTGAAGGAAGCAAGAAGGGAAGCGTTGGAAGATTACATGGACATAAAAAATGCATTGAAAGTCATAAATATGGTTGACAGCGGAGAGATGGAAATAAAAACCATCAATACGGTGATACCAAGCCCATTTGCATTCAATCTGGTCTCACAAGGTTACTTAGATGTGCTAAATCAAAATGACAAGGGAGAATTCACCAAAAGAATGCATCAAGCAATACTTGATCAGATTAAAGATAAATTAAAAGACATTTATTAAACCAAATTTCAAAAATTAAAAATAAATACTTTTATAAATGAAATTAGATAATTATATTAAAAGGTGATATTATGACTAAATGGAGTGCAGTATTTGTTGGTTTCATATTAGCGGTTTTCGTAAAATCATTTTTTGCACAATATGAATTTGTTGGATTGCTAATAGTTGGATTCATCACAGGATACATTGCCCACTCAGGAGCAATGGGAGGACTGTGGAACGCTGCCGTTGCGGGAGCATTAGGCACAATTATTACAGCAATAGTGTTTGTGCTGAGCGCAACCCTTGGAGGAAGCCTACTCGGCATCTTTGGAGGATTGGCCGGATTTACAATTTCCGGAATTGCAAGCATATTCACAATTATTGGATATTTGATTTATTATGCAATAGTTATGGGAATAACTGGAGCTGTTGGAGGGGCAATAGCTTCTAAAGAATAAGTTTTGGAGAAGATAATATGATGAAATTCTTACCAGACATTAATGTTAAGGCTTTGGTATTTGGTGCAGCAATAGCTGCTGCATGTATTATATTTGGATACCAATACAACGATTGGCTTTATCCATTTTCAGCAATAGGACTTTTATACGCAGGATACGGACAGAACACTGTCAAATTAGGAACTTTAATGGGATTACTTGCATCAACCCCAATAGTTATTTTGACATTACAAGGATATATGGGAACATTTTCAGGAGATTTCTTCGTAAGTGAAACCGGTGTGATAACCGTAACCTTAATCATTTTGATTGTTGGTGCTTTTGTTGGTTTGGTCGGTGCATGGACAAAAAGAAACCGTGTGAAAGCAATGGCTGAATACGAAAAACAACAAAAAATCGGAAAAAACAAGAATAAAAATAAAAATAAGAATAAATAATAACAAATTTATGTTATTATTTTTTCTAATTCATCTCTTTCTATACCACGTTTAATTTCAACAGCGATTCTTCTACCCATACTCATTGGTTTGCCGTAGGTTAAGTAGGAGTAAGGAGAACCATCCATGAATGTGTTAGTACCACCATCAGTTCTAGCACTGATTTCGAAACAGATTACCTCAAGATTATCGTTAACTAATGTTTGCATACAGAATGGACCGTTTAATCCAGGAGCAACTAATTTTTTAGCACTTTCAGTTAATTTGTCAGCCATGTCAAATACTTGTGGAAGTAATGATTCACGGATTACAGCAGGGTGGTTACCTGTTACAACATAAGATGGACTTAAATCAATGTCCAATTGGTCTTTTGCAGGCATTCTTACAAATCCGTCAATGCTTGATTCATATCTTGTATCCATACCCATCAATTCAACGGTATCATCAAGTGCAGAGTAGAAATAGTGTATACAGTAGTTACATCCGGATACGTATTCTTCAATGTGAGCAGCTTCAACATCACTGTCTTCTAACCATCCACGTGCTTTCATAGCTTCGATTTTTGCATCGAACTCTTCAGTAGATGATGCTACAAAGTAACCTCTTCCACCTCTTGCACCAGGGAACTTGACCATAACAGGACGGTCGATTTCAGAAGGATCATTATATTTGAATGGGATTCTTACATCACCTTCAACAAGCAATGCTCTTTCCTTATCTCTTTCTGCTTCCCATCTGAGAACATCTCTGTTTCCGAACATTGGGACGTTGAACTTATCTTCAACATTATCTAAACCAGCATATGCAACAAAAGATCCATGAGGAATGACGATTGCATTCATGTCTCGGAGTTTTTGTTGAACATCCTCATTGACAATGTCCTTGAATTCATCAACGATAATGTATTCATCAGCAACTCCAAAGCGTTGATATGGAATTTCCCTTCCTTTTTGACATACAATAGCTGTTCTAAATCCTTCTTCTTTTGCACCTTGTAAAATATGTAAAGAAGTGTGGCTTCCGAGAGTGGCTATTGTGATTTCACTTTTGTCATATTTAGCCAAGATTTCTAAAATATCTTCCTTTTTAACTTCTCCCATTTTATCTTCTCCTTAAAAGAATGATATATATAAATATATTTTTATGAATTTAAATAGTTTTATGAATAGATATTTATCTATAAAAAAAGGATTGAAAAAATATGTTAATCGGTTTAATTTCAGACACACATATCCCGGACAGGGCAAAAGAAATACCCCAAAAGGTATTCGATTCATTTGATAACGTTGATTTAATCATTCATGCAGGAGACTTGACCTCTCCAAAGGTCATTGAGGACTTGGAAAGGATAGCTCCAGTCATGGCAGTTCAAGGAAATATGGATAGGGTCAATGGAATTGACCTTCCAAAAGCCAAAATCATTGAGGCTGAAAGTTTGAAAATTGGAGTTGTTCATGGGGAAGTCTATCCCAGAGCGGATAGCGACCAGTTGCTTTACCTAGCACAGGAATTAGGTGCAGACATTTTGATTTCAGGACACTCCCACCAGCCTAAAATCGAACAGAAAAACGGAGTATTGCTTTTAAATCCTGGAAGCCCAATCGTTCCAAGGCTTGCAGACAGGACAGTAATGTTGCTCGAGATAAACAACAAGGAAGTTGACGTTGAAATCGTCAAGATTGGCGCTCCGGTATGCAGTGCACTAGATTTTGACCAATACAAGAGGGATTAGAATGGGAAGCAAATGGCAAATGGAAAAGCACAATGACCCATATTATAAAAAGGCTAAAAAGGAAGATTATCGTTCAAGAGCATCATATAAACTCAAGCAACTAGATAAAAAGTATAAGCTCATCAAGCAGGGAAACACAGTTGTTGACCTCGGAGCTGCACCTGGAGGATGGTCACAGGTGGCTTTAGAAAAAGTTGGAGAGGAAGGAATAGTTGTCGGAGTGGATCTGAACCGATTTAAGAAATTCCACGAGGAAAACTATTTCGGAATCAGAGGAGACTTCACAACTCCAGAAGTTCAGGAAAAAATAATGAAACTCATCGGAGGAAAGGCAAAGGTTGTAATGTCAGACGCATCCCCCTCATTAAGCGGAATCAAGAACATTGACCAGCTCAGATCAATAGACCTAACTTACACAGTTATCGGAATAGCTGAAAACATCCTCGAGCCAAAGGGAAATCTTGTCATGAAGGTGTTCCAGGGTCCGGAATACAAGGAGATGCTGGATTCACTCAAAGGCAAATTCAGACACGTGAGAACAACAAAACCCGCATCATCACGTAAAAAAAGTTCAGAAATGTATGTTGTTGGCCTGGAATATATGCCTAACAAAAAAAAGAGAAAAAGAAAATAATTTAAAGATTATTGTATGCTTGATTAGCTGTT
>NZ_JAGAXX010000022.1 GCF_017940815.1 Methanobrevibacter sp. | reverse complement strand
CCAATTAATAATTTTTACATAATTTTTTGATAGGAATTAAATATATAATATATTTAATACAGTAATAAATAAGTTACACAAGATATATAAAATTTACGAAAAAATCAATAAAAACAATATATAATACTAATTGTATACAATTTAAATTACTAATTTTAATCATGTTCCTTATTGTATGAAATATATTACAATTTATTCGATATACAAAAAAATAAACATTGTTCATTTTCAAAAATTTAATATTTAAAAAGCAAATATTGAAAAAATAAAGAATCATTCATTATTTTTAAAAATTATTTTCTCTAAGTTCAACAATTCGATTTTTTTATCAACCCCGGCAGCATAGCCTGTCAGCTGACCGTTCTTGCCGAGCACCCTATGGCATGGAATGACAATTGATATGGGATTTGCACCTACCGCCCCTCCGACAGCCTGGGCAGACATTGTTGGAGAAATCATTGATGCAATTTCACCATAAGTCATTGTCTCCCCGTATGGAATCTCAGACAATATTGCCCATACCTTTTTTCTGAATTCAGTGCCTTCAGGATTAAGTTCAAAATCGATTTCGGGATTTTTGCCATCAAAATAAGCATCAAGCCAATTGATGACCTTTTCAAAAATAGTGAGGTCGCCATTTTCCATTAGCTCCCCCTCAATTGAGGACAGGAAATTCTTCTGGTTTAAAAACCAGATGCCAGACAGGGATTCCCCATCACTTACAATCCTCATTTCTCCCAATGGAGAGTTATAGTCAGTTGAGTAGTACATTTTCATAAGTATGACTTGAAGAATTTTTCAAATTCCTCATCATCCATAGGTTCTGGAGTTGATATCTTTTCATTAGCCATAATGCTTGAAGCAAGGTCTCTGTATTCTTGTGCTTCATCACTTTCAGGGTACTTTTCTACAACGGTTTTTGCATCTAATTCAGCATCTTGAATCAAATTGCTTCTATGAATAGTACCAATAACATGAGTACCTATCTTTTCTGCAAAGTCTGCAACAATTTGCTCCTCATTATCCACATTACGGCAGTTGCAAACTATACCGCTCAAATTGCCCTTAAGCTTTTTAACACCCTTAACAATATTATTTGCTGCATACAATGCCATATATTCACCTGAAGTGACAATCAAAACCTCATCAGCATACTTTTCACGTAAAGGCACAGAAAAACCGCCACATACAACATCACCTAACACATCATATACAACGACATCGAGATCATCGTCAAAAATGCCAAGTTTTTCAAGGCGTTTCATGGCCACAATGACACCACGTCCGGCACATCCAACACCAGGCTCCGGACCTCCGCTTTCAACACATTGAATATCCTTAAAACCAGTGAATACCAAATCTTCTTTTTCAGGATTCCTGTTGTCCTTCAATGTATTAACAACAGTTGGAATTCTTTTTCCATATAGAGTACGTGTAGTGTCCGCTTTTGGGTCACAACCTATAACCAAGCAGTTCAAATCATCACTGCCCCATACGGCAGACAAGTTAGCTACAGTAGTACTTTTTCCAATTCCACCTTTTCCATAAATAGCTATTTTCTTAATCATTGATATTCCTCTCAACTAGTTTGTAAACAAAATCATTCTCACGTACTTTAAAAGGCATCGCTATTGCAACATTACATCCCTTCCCAACACTGTCAACAGATTCACCTTCAATCTGCATGGAATCGATTGTATGAGTGATGGATCCTGTGGTTTGACCCTGAATTATAATCTTATCTCCAATTTTAAGGTCATCCCATATCCTAAGTTCAGCGGCCTTAACCTTATTATAATAATTGACAACCTGTCCAATATCTTTTTTGATGTATTTTGACTGGTTGTCCTCACTTGTCTCGAATGGAGTGTTGAAATAGAAATTTGTGTCAAATCCTCTGTTGAAAACACTTGTAAGCTCATCCATCCACTCGTCCTTAACAGTATAGTTCAATGGATCCCTGACATAATCATCAATGGCCTCACGATAGATTCCAGTAACCATTGCACCATAATCGGGACTTCTTGCTCTTCCCTCAATCTTGAATGATGCAACACCACTTTTCATTAGTTCAGGAATGTATTCAATCATGCACATGTCCTTCGGTGAGAAAAAGTTGGTTCTGTAACTTCCGTCATCACTTCCGGTGACAATGAATGACTCATCCTCAACATCGGAGAAGTTGACCACATTGTCTTCACCTTCCTCATATGTCAATGTCCAGTTCTTGCGGCAAGGCTGCAGACAATCCCCACAATTTGCACTGCGTCCATACAATCCATAGCTTAAAAAGCAACGTCCTGAAATCGCCATGCATATTGCACCATGAACGAAAACCTCAGTTTCAATAGGAGACTTTTCAGTTATCTCAGTGATTTCCCTTAGGGACAATTCACGGGACAGTATTGCCCTTTTGGCACCTAACTTCTTAAGGGTTTTAAGAGTAAAGGAATTAGTGACATTTTCCTGAACGCTAATGTGCGCTTCAAGGCCATGTGAAACGGTATCCTCAATCAATCCGATATCTGATAAAATAAGACCGTCAATTTCTGATGATGAAATTGACTCCAAATTAGAATTTAGCTCATCAGCTAATCTTTCATTTAAAATAATATTAGTACATAAATAGGTTTTAGCCCCATAATCCTTGGCGATTTTGGAAACCTCACTCAAGTCGCTTAATGAGAAGTTTTTAGCGTTGGCCCTCATGTTATAGTCATCAAGGCCAAAGTAAACCGCATCGGCACCGTTCTCTAAAACGGCACGCAGTGAGATGAAATTTCCCGCAGGAGCTAATAATTCAACCATATATATCTAAGGTTTGTAATAAGTTTCAGCTTCAAGTCCATCAGGAATTTCAGTTGGGTACTCTTCGTTTAAACAACCGAGACACAGGTTTTCCTTAGGCATTCCGATAGCCTTTACCAAAGCAGGCAAGGTAATGTAACCTAAAGTGTCAATCTCAAGTTGCTCTTGAATTTCTTCAACAGTGTAATTAGCTGCAATCAACTCTTTTTTGGTAGCCATAGCTACACCATAATAACAAGGAGCCATAACAGGAGGACAACCTACCAAGAAGTGAATTTCAGCAGGTTCAGCTTCCTTAACAAGATCCAATAATTGTTTTGAGGTGGTTCCTCTTACAATACTGTCGTCAATTAAAATAATCTTTTTGCCCTTGATGGCATCCTTAATAGGATTCAATTTAAGTCTAACTGCCAATTCCCTTTCTTCCTGGGTAGGCATGATAAATGTCCTTCCAACATACCTGTTTTTAATTAATCCTTCACCATAAGGTATTCCGGAAGCTCTTGAGTATCCAATAGCTGCAGGAATTGATGAATCAGGCACTGGAATGACTACATCAGCATCGATAGGATATAATTCATGCAATTGCTTACCTATATTCACCCTGGTTTCATAAACGTTAATGCCGTCAATTGTACTGTCAGGTCTTGCAAAGTAAACGTATTCAAACATACAATGTGAAAGCTTGCATTTTCCTGCACTTTCTAACATGTGTGAATTGATTTCATCATTTTTAAAGTAAACTACCTCTCCAGGCACTACATCCCTTACATATTTTGCGTTGATTACATCAAAAGCAACTGTTTCTGAAGCTAAGATATAGTCATCATCTCTTTTTGCAATAGCGAGAGGTTTGATTCCCATAGGATCTCTTACACCATATAATTCACCATCAACCAATATTGTCAATGCGTATGATCCTACAAGCCTATCACATACAGCTTCAATAGCATCCAAAATATCCTTTTTATTGTCATAATGCTCTTTTTTAAGCAAATAACAAATCACTTCAGAATCGGAATCGGATTTAAAGTAAAATCCTTCATTTATGAGTTCATTTCTAAGTTCATCGGAGTTTACAATATCCCCATTATGAGCCATTGCAATAAATCCGTCACCAAAATCAGTCACAAAAGGTTGTGAATTTTCTAATCTTGATTGGCCAGTTGTTGAATATCTTACATGCCCAATAGCCATATGTCCAGGTAAATTTTGAATTAAATCGTTATCAAATACATCAGTGATTAAACCCATTCCACAATGATGGCTTAAACCAACATTAGTATTAAAAGTAGCCATACCTGCTGACTCTTGACCTCTGTGCTGTAAAGCATACAAACAATAATAAACTAATGATGCAACATCCTTAGATTCATCTTTAGAATGAAATCCAACAATACCACACTTGTCTTCCATTTCACCTTGCATATATTATACCCCTAAATAGTATACTAATACTTTTGTTTAACTAATATAATAAAATTAATGTTTTAGTCCCAAAAATTTTCAAAATTGTTAGGAATTTCATAATCATCAATCACTTCAGGAGGCTTCTCTTCCTCTTCCTTAGACAATTCCTTTTTCAAATCATCACTATTGTCATCAACAAATATTAAAGCAGTCCTTACAATGTTAAGCCATTCGATAGCTTTTTGTTTTGATTGAGCTGCAATAAAACCCTGTCCAACAATAATGTCGTCAGGCCTGAACCTGTCTGTAGCAATGACAATCCTTTCCTCATCCTCCAATTCCTGACGGAAAACATCCTGCCACAAATCATTCAAGTTAAAAATTTCCAGGATATCCTTTGAATAAATATCATCATAACGGGACTTGAAAGCTGAAAAGTCAGCTTTTACTTCATCAATATCCTCTCTCAATTCCTTGTTTTCTTGAGTTAGAACATCCTGCTCTTTGATAAGTTGATTATAATCATCAAGTAAATTATTATAATTATGTGTTACTTTCATTAATTTATTTTCTAAAGTATGGATATTAATTAAGTTTAAAGAATAAGACAATGTTGATTTTATTATTGAGTTGAGAATTTCCTTTTCAGCCAGTTTATAGTCGATTGACTCGTCTTCAATAATAATGTTGTTATAATCAAATAATCCAATATGGTTAAAATCAGTTTTTAATTCATTATATAAAATATTAAATGTTTCATCATGACCATATCCACCAATAAGCAAAATGTCGGCACCATTAGCCACTTTTTTAACAATATTGACTTCAACTGTAGGTATTATAGATGAAACTATAATATTGTAATCGTTTTCAAGCTGAATATTGTTTACAGCCTTTGATATGACCTGCGCAACATCCAACCCATTTACTATTATTCGAACATCAATTTTTGATTCATGAGTTTCCGGATTCATGAATATTACCTAAATCACATTCATTTTTTCATGCCAATTCCAAGCGGATTCTACGATTTGCTCCAAATCATATTGTGGAGTCCAGCCTAGTTTTTCCTTAATCTTAGTTGAATCGGCAATTAAAATAGCGGGATCGCCTTCACGGCGTTCATCCATCTTGACTTCAAAGTCACGACCTGTGACCTTTTTGCACATGTCAATCACTTCACGAACGGAATATCCTTCACCATTTCCAAGGTTGAATATATTTGATTCATTTTCCTTGCATAGGTATTCATATGCCTTGATGTGTGCATCGGCAAGGTCATTGACGTGAATGTAATCACGGATACAGGTTCCATCAGGAGTGTCATAATCGGTGCCGAAAATGGAAATGCTGTCCCTTTTTCCGATTGCCGCATCTAAAATTAAAGGAATCAAGTGAGTTTCAGGGTCATGCAATTCCCCAATCTCACCGTCAAAATCACATCCTGCCGCATTAAAGTATCTTAAGGACACATAATTGAAATCACCCTTATCAGCTTCCCTTTGTAAAGCCTTTTCAGTAATGAACTTAGAGTGTCCATAAGGATTGATTGGTTTAAGATCCTGGTCTTCAGTGATTGGAACTTTTTCAGGATTTCCATAAACCGCAGCAGTAGATGATAAAATAAATTTATCCACACCGAATTCCCTCATGACTTGTAGAAGATTTAATGTATTTTTATAATTGTTTTTAAAATATTTTTGAGGAAATTCAACTGATTCCGCTACTGATGAAAAGGCTGCAAAGTGAATAACACCATCAATGTCGTACTTTTCAAAAACTTCTCTTATGTCCTTGCTTCCAAAGTCATAGTCTTCAAAGTTTCCCCATTTTACAAAGTTCTCATAACCTTTGCAGAGATTGTCAACTACGACAGTGTCATAACCTGCATTATGCAATGCCTTATTGGTGTGTGAACCAATATAACCCGCTCCACCAGTAATTAAAATCAATTTTAACACCTAGATAAATTTACCTAATTTGAGTAATGCTTTTGGAGATACTTTGATTAATTTTTGAACGATTTCAGTGGTTGAGATTTTCTCAAAGCTTTCTCCTTCAAATGCGTGAGCAATACTGTTTAATTCATCATCAGATAATGTTAGCAAGTATTCTTGTACCTTTTTGTATCTTTTGATTTCATGGTCGAGCTCTGCATGAGCCATCTTGTCATATTGTTTTAAGAATTTTTTGGAACAGTCTTCCTTAATAGCTTGAGCTGCGACTTGACCTGCACACATTCCACCAGTCATACCGGAGATGATTCCTCCACCGGTTAATGGGTTTACTTGTCCTGCAGCGTCTCCTACAACCATGATATTGTCATCATAAAGTTTTTTGGTCATTCCACCAACTGGGTCCCCACCAACGTTCATTTCAACAGCTTGAGCGTTTTTCAAGTATGGAGATGTTGCAACAAAATCATCTAAGTATTCTTTTGCTGTTTTTTCTGCTTTGTGAGGTAATATTGCTAAACCTACGTTTGCAATGTCGTCACCTTTAGGGAAAATCCATACGTATCCACCAGGTGCGCATGATCCTAAGTAGAATTCAATGATTCCAGGTTTTTCAAATTCAACATTACACATTTCATATTGGATACCTGATTCCATTTCTTTAGCTTTAGCAGCAGGTCTTAAACCAGCCCATCTTGCAACGTGTCCTTCAGGACCGTCAGCAGCGATTAGGATTTTACATTTGTAGTCGATTTTTTCGCCCATGCATTCGGTTTCAACAATGTATCCGTTATCGATTTTTTCAATACCAGTTACTAGGGTTTTGATTTTGATTTCTGCACCTGCTCTAGCTGCATCCATTGCCATGTGCTTATCGAATACTTTTCTTTCTAAGATGTAACCTGCTTCAGGCAATTTTACTTCGTCTTCGGTTAACCATACGTCAGTTCCGTCAGGGGTTTGGATTCTTACTCCTTCAATTTTTTGAGTAACCCAACGAGGGGAAGGTTCAATACCTAATTTTTCTAAACCTTCAATTGAAACTCCTTCTGCACATCTTTTTGGTGATCCAATCTCGGATTTCTTATCCATCAAAATAACTTTTGCTCCGCCTAATGCAGCGTGTTTTGCTGCACTGGATCCTGCAGGTCCTGAACCTACTACAATTACATCAGTTTCAATCATATTAATCAGTCCTCTTTTTCTAAAGCATCAATTGGACATGCTTTAATGCATGTGTCACAATCTTTACAGTCATCATCATCGAACACTAATGAGTATTCTCTTACTTGAATTAAATTTCTTGGACAAACTCCAGCACATTCTCCACAGAATGAGCACCAATCTTTTACAATCATAAAAATATCTCCTATAATATAAACATTTATGTTATGAATACTAAGTTTTTTATCATATTTAAAAGTTTAGTTAAAAATAAGTATTAAATGAATAAAAAAAAGAAAAAATAAGTTTTTAGGTATTATTTCACTAACAATACCGGAACCTCAGAGGTTCTTAAAAGTCTTTCAGAAACTGAACCAATTTGAGTGTCTGAGACTTCATTTTCCTCAAATGAGACAAATCTATTGTTATTTGCTCCATGAGCATGAATTACAACCAAATCAGCGCGAGTCTGGTCAATGATGAACTTCATATCTCTCAAAGGGTCAGCAGTGAGCAAATGTTCTGTCACTTCAACACCAACGGCATTTGCCTTTTCGGTAATCTTTGCCAATATCGCATCACCGGAATCCTCCTCGGAATCATAGCTGTTGAATGAGAATTCCTCCAAAACATGAACTGCAGCAATTTTGGAGTTGAATTTCTGAGCTATTTCAATGGCAACATCAGCCGCCTTGTAACCGTAATCGGACCCGTCAACAGGAACGGTAATCACATCAAACATGACTAATCACCTTTCAGGTAGTCAGCATGACAGAAGTCAATGAAGTTATCCACAATCTCATCGATGTTTTCACTGTCATCAATTATTTTTCCGTCATCCATGAAGACTGCCCTGTTTGACAATTCCTTAATGAAGTCAGTGTTGTGTGAAATCATCACAATGGTGATTCCATAATCTTTTGAGATTGTTTTTAAAGCGTTTGTGACATCCCTTAAGGTTACAGGATCCAAATCACCGAACGGTTCATCCAATAACAGGAATTTAGGTCTTGAGATTAAAATCAATGCAAGCATTACACGTACCTTTTGACCACCTGACAGCTCATATGATTTACGATATAATATATCCATGTCCAAGTCAAGGCTTTCAAATATATCAGCAACGGCTTTCTTGGTTTCTGTTTCCGGAAATCTTGGGAAAAGGTCATTAAGGATTTCTCCATCCAAACCGACTTGTCTTAAACGTTCTTTCGCTTCGGATTCAGGCAAATCGGTCAATTGATAAAATGAATCCAACAGTTCCTCGCTAAGGCCAAGTCTTTCAGCTCTCTCTTTAGCCTCCTTGACAATATCCTGATTTTTATATCCCAATCTTGTTGACAACTGACTTAATACTGTTGCATAATGGGTCAATGCAAATTCCTGGTGCATGAAACCCAACTTTGACCTTATTTTCATACGGTCCATTCCAGGAATGTCAATGTCTGCCCATTCGCCATCAACATTATAGAGGACTTCCCCCTTATCAGGATCGTCCAATCCTCCAAGCATCCTTAAAAGGACAGTCTTTCCGGCACCACTAGGACCGATTATGCTTAAAATGTTTTCCTTTTGAACCTTGAAGTTGATGTCTTCAATTTGAAGCACTTCTCCACCAGTCAATAAGTAGAATCTCTTGTAAACGTCCTTAACATCAATCACATCATCATCGGTTGCGACATTTTGGATATCTACAATGTCATCCATGTCATTCATGAACTCATCGCAAATCTTTTCAGGTGAGCCCTCATCAACTATTTCACCATCTTCAAGCAGAATTACCCTGTCTGCCAAGTATTTTTGTACATCAGGCAAGTGAGAGACGACAATAACTGTTATGTTCAATTCCTTGTTGATCTTTTTAACTGCATCCAATATTTCTTGTTTTGTTTTAGGGCATGCCATGGTTGCAGGTTCATCAAGAAGTAAAGCTTTAGGACGCTTTGCGAGTTGTCTTGCCATGATAAGTCTTTGCTTTTCACCACCACTCAATACGGAAGCGTAATGGCCAGACTTATGGGTGAGTGAAACAAGTTCCAACAATTCATCGGCCTCATCACCAAATTCACTTTCAGCCACTTCAAAATTTGTATCTCCTTCATCAAAGTATCTTCTGGCATATAATTTACGAAGCACGTTTTCACGTACGGTATCCGGCCATAAACCAAAAGATCTTTGAAGATGAATTGCAGTTTCCTTTTTTAGATTATTGTAATAGAATTGAGATGATTCTGAAGTTACCTTAACCTTGCCTACACTGATGGAACCGTCATCAATGTGTTCAACACCTCTTAAAGCTCTTAAAAGTGTTGTTTTACCGGAACCACTTTTACCCATGATTCCTAGAATTTCACCTTCTTTAACTTCAAAACTAACGCCATTAAGCGCAGTAACCTTAGTTCCATCATCTAATTCATAAGCTTTACTAACATTTTCAACTTTTATCATTCTTAATGCCCCTTTTAATACATACCAATTTTTATCAACGAAACTATTTATATTTTAATTATAATACTATAAAAATAAGTGATAACTATGGCTAGTGAAAATAAAATCCAAGAATACTTAAACACATTAGAAGAAGAAAAGATTATGATTGAAACCCATTTTGCTAACATGGAAAGAATTTTAATAGACAACCCCAAATTAGACCAACAAAAAGCATTCGGACTACTGAATAACTACAACACACTAAGTATTCAATATGACCAATTATGCAATGATCTTATCAACTTCCTCAAGATATTCAAACCAGACGAAGAGGAAATCAGACTTTATAAAACAGATGAGTTAATCCAACTATTAGAAGAAAAAATGAATCAGGTCTAATAGTTATAATTAATCACGAGATGAGAACTTGCATTTGCAGTTGATTTCTCATCAACAACTTCACCATTTTTTAAAAGTTGAACTGTTAAGTTTCCTTCACCAGAATCCTGTTTTTGAGCATCAATGGCTATTTTATCCCATGCAGCACAATCCAGAACAAAGGATTTGTTACCATAACCAGACTCTTTTACAAGGTAATTAGGGTCACCCATTTCGGCGTACCAACTACCATCATATTTGATTACGGCTTTATAAGGATAAGAAGAAGTCTGATAATTACTTCCATCATCAGTAATAACATTTAATGAATCTTGATAAGACGGCTGAGTATTATTATATACAAAAGAAAACAATAAAAACGCTACGACAATAATACCCAATACAATAACAATTTTTTTACCTAAGCCCATGTTCCAACTACTTTGACGCTGAGAATTATTTATCCTATTTCCCTCAGCATCTGCTAGGCGATAGGCACAATTATCACAATATACGGATGAGGGCGAATTTTCATACCCGCATCGTGGACATTTAACCATAATTATATACCTTTTAATTTTCGTTATAAAAACTTTATAAAAATACTTATATTTAAATGTAATTGAAAATTAGGGCTTTTTAGACAAAAAATAATAAAAATTCAGTGATAAAAATTAAAGACATTTTGAGCGGTTTTCATATTCATGCCCTCAGTTTTTGCCAATTCCTCGATTGAAGCCTTTTTTATATTATCAATGCTACCAAATTCCTTTAAAAGAGCGATTTTTCTTTTTTTGCCAACACCAACAATTTCATCAAGAGAAGAAGCCTGTATATTCTTGCTGCGAAGTTTTCTGTGGTAGGTGATTGCAAACCTATGAGATTCATCACGAACTTGTTGAAGCAAGTATAAAGCCTTATTATTTCTAGGAATAATGATTGGACGAGAAGAATTTGGAATAAAAACCTCTTCAAACTCTTTTGCAAGACCAATAATAGGAATATGAGTTAGATTTAATTTTTCCAATACACCACAAGCCATACCAAGTTGACCCTTACCTCCGTCAATGACTATCAGGTCAGGCTCGGGATCCCTATCCACCATTTTCAATCTGCGGGTCAGCAATTCCTCCATCATCGCAAAGTCATTTGGTCCTGGAGTTTCCATACGGAAATGCTTATATTTCTTCTTATCAGGCTTGCCGTCTTTAAAGGACACTTTTGAGCCTACGGCAAACTTACCGGAAATGTTACTGATATCATATCCCTCGATTACACGTGGCAATTTTTCAAGTTTGAGGTATTTTTTAAGCTCTATCAATCCATCTTCCATCTTTTTCTTTTGATGCTTGATGATTTCGGCGTTTTTCTTGGCCATTTTAACAAGCCTTAATTTAACTCCTTTTTGAGGCACCTTAATCTTGACTTTATTTCCCCTTAAATCACTTAGCCAATCCTCAAGCAATTCCTTATCGTCAATGTCCTCATCCAAAAGAATCTGTTTTGGAATATGACGATTATAACCATAATACTGTTGAATAAAGGCAAACATGATTTCCGATGAGGAATCATATTGAGAGGCACTCATCAAAAAGTCGTCACGCCCCACGATTTTACCGTTTCTAATAGGCATTATGATAACCACAACCTCATTTTCACCGGGAGCGATAGCTATCACATCCTGGTCTAAATCATCATCGACCAAATCAACAAACTGCTTTTCCATAATCTCCTCAATGGATGAGATTTGATCCCTTATAACGGCCGCCTTTTCAAATTCCTCCTTTGATGCAGCATCCATCATTTCCTTTTTGAGATTTTTAACTATTGTTGAATATTTGCCCTGGAAAAACAAGTCTATCTTATTGATTATTTCAGAATACTCTTCCTTGGTTATCCTGCCATCACATGGAGCATAGCACAAATCAATCTGTGAATTTAAACAAGGACCATTCATGTTTCGGCAGGTCCTTATTTTAAACAGTGACTTTAGGAATTTGACAGTCTGCTTAACGGAACCCACATCGGTGAACGGCCCAAAATAAACACCATTTTTTGTCACATTACGAGTGATTACCAACCTTGGAAATTCCTCATTGGTAATCTTTACATACGGATACCTTTTATCATCCTTAAGCTGAACGTTGTACCTTGGACGGTGCTTTTTGATTAATGTGGCTTCCAGGATTAATGCCTCTTTTTCAGAGTTGGTTACAATATACTCCAAACTATTGAAATGGCTCATCAATATTTGGGTTTTCGGCCTGTCAAGTTTTTCTCTAAAATAAGATTTAACCCGTTTAATAAGATTTTTCGCCTTACCTATGTAGATAATGGTGTCGGTTTCATCACGCATAATGTAGACACCAGGCTTATTCGGCAAATTATCAGGGGATTTAACTTTGGTTGACATGGCGCTCCCTATTTAAGTTCAACAAAATCATTCACTATTTTAACTCTGTTATTGGCTATCATCAAATCCAATACACTGTTGATTCTTGAAGCTGTCTTTTTGGAAGTTGACTTGAATCCGAAATTACGTGATGTTTCCTTTGGAATCTGCTTTGTGGTAATGTTTTTATTATAAGTCAATACCAATTCTATGCTTTTTGCAATCTCCTCATCTGAAATCAATTCTATATTCGGTTTATTTCTTCTTCTTATGAGCACATCATTGTTTGAAGAGTCATATAAGAAGTCTCCGATTTTAATTATATCCCCTTTGCTTTCAGCATTTGAAATTGCGGAATTGACTGTCTTTTTCAATTTGGATCCTGCACGTTTAATATGGCAACTGTCCTTGACTCTTTTGGTTACTTCACTAACATGGATTGGGCCTTCAATATCAACCACTAGCTTGACGGCATCAGACACCTTATCAATTGGCTGATTGTACAAGTCATCTGATGAGCCTAACCCTATGTCGGTTGATTCAACATAATTAACTATATTATCCTCATAACTTTTTTTGCCAGGCAACTTATGATTATCGAATGATTTGAGTTGATTGTTTTGCCTGAACCTTTCTTTTTCGATTTCCTTGTAATCCTCATCTGCTGATTGAATAATGTCCTCAAGGGCTTGGTCTTTTAGCTCTTCCCTTCTAAACTGCTCATGAACAGGAATGATGACCTCTTCATCACTTGCCAATTCTTTTTTAAGAACTTCCATTTTCAATTCTTCTTCAATTCTCAACTCTTCTTTTTCAGCAAAGGTCAATCCTTCCTCTTTTTCAAGTATCTTATCGGAATCGTCATCGCTAGGCATGTTCAAATAGTCAGCAGGATTATACTCTTCAGTCCTGTCAACAACTGAAACATAATCTATTTTAGTAGGGTTTTCAATTTCCTTTAGGGACTTGTTGATATATCTCATGTCCTTTTTAATTCCCCTAATGGAATCCTTCACAGACCTTGGCTTTTCATCGTCATAGTAGAAATTGTTTTTCCTAAGCTTACTTGTAACATCATTTGAGCCCTGATAATATGTAACGCCATCGCGTGTAGCTTCTTGAATTACTTTTTCCTCAACTATCTCTTCACTTTCATCATCTTGAATAACCGGTTCATTATCCTCAACATCTTTAGTTTCAAATTCATTTCCAATAGGATTGTTTTTGATTACTTCAATGTTTTCGTCAGGACGATTTTCCTCCACTGGAGCTTTGTCCATAACACGATTTTGAACTTCCTCGCCTTCAAAAATATCATCGAGATAATCCTTTTTGGCATTATCAACAATGTTTAAAACATCATCTTCATTATCCAAATCAGGCAAAGTGTCATTGAAAATATTCAATTCCTCATCATTTTCATCCCAATAATCCTTTTCATCATTAGAATAATCAGAAAAGTCATCATTCAAGACATTCAATTCATCATCACCTGTTACGATTTCGGCTTCAACAACATTATCATCACTAGGAGCAGGCTTATGCAATGGCTCATCATCGTCATCAATGAATTCTCCTCTGACGGTTTTCACCTCTTTAGGTTGAAGTTGAGTTTCACCGCCAACAACATCTGAAATCATTGACTTGAAACTGTTTCTTCTTGGTTTGTGGCGTATTCTTTCACCAATATCATTAGAAGTACTTTCCTCATTAGGAATTTCATCTTGAGAATCAACCTTATTTTCAGACTCCAAATTCATTTTATCGTCATGTTCAGACTCTTCAAATCCGAAATCCATTGGCTCATCTTCAGGATAAACCCTTTCATCATCATGACTGTGATCTACATAAATATAATCATCATCGGAACCTAAATCAACTATTTCCTCATCAGGTTCATCTTTAGGTTTAATAGGTTCTTCGACTACCTTGTCCCTGACAGGTTCGCTAGCAACCTCAGGCTCAACAAACTCCTCCCTACGAGGTTCATCAGCAACTTCCTCTTTAACAGGTTCACCAACAACCTCAGGCTCATCGAACATTTCCTCTTTAACAGGCTTTTTAACTTGTTTTTTAAATTTGGCCTTAGGAATCTCTCCAATCTCCTCTGTTACTTCATCATTGCTATGGTCTACAATAATATAATCTTCATCAGAACCTAAATCAACATACTCATCTTCAGTTTCAACATTGTCTGATTTAGAGTTATCAGAAATATTTTCTGTGATTTCTTCATCAGCAGAGTCATTTGAATCTTCCAACTCTTCAGAATCATTATCCAAATCCTTTTTGAATCTAAGAGAACTTAAGAATGACTCTTTTTCATCACTTTCATCATCGTCAACTATGGAATCATCCAATTCGGAATGTCCCGGATTAATAAATGATTTGAACCTCTCTTTAATGGACTTGTGCTGTTTTTCAGAAGATTCTCCATCGGAATAGTCCTTTTCATTCTCCCAAACTTCAGCATTGTCTTCAGGAGCCACTCCTTCATCTGATTCCCACACTTCTGCATCGTCATCTTGAGAAGGATTTTCTTCAGATTCAGAAATTTCCTCATCAACCCCATTATGAACTTCAGCATCATCTGATTCTCCAGCAGAAGAGACCTCTTCAACAGTCTCGCCAACTGAGGATTCAACAACATCCTCATTAATCGGACCTTCTTCAATATCAGATTTCATTTCTTGAGAAGAATAATCAACACTTTCCTCAGGAGTCTCAACCTCAACAAACTCAGACTCATGAGGAATGCTGTCATCATTAATTGAATCATTGGAATGTCTTACTTCTTCAGCTGCAACTTCCTTAAAGAATTCATCAGGATCAAGTTCAGAAACATCAATTGGTTTTTCTAAAATATCCTCACCGGCTTTTTCAACTTCAACAAAGTCTGCCGGACCAATATCTTCCGGATTAATTTCATCGGATTCCGCTTCTTCCTGTGCCTTTCTTTCAGCTTCCTCTTTTTCACGTGCAATACGCAATTCTTCAGCTTTTTTCTCGGCTTCCAATCTTCTTTTTTCAGCCAATCTTTTCTCTTCTTCGGACCTGCGTTTTTCTTCTTCACGTGTTTTTCTGATTGATTTTTCAACAGATTCCAACAGTTTTTTACGTCCCAAATCACGATTCCTATACCAATCAGTGGACCATAAATGATATAATTTCCATCCAAGTCCTGTAAGCACTTGTTCACGTAACCTGTCCCTATCACGAGCCACTTTACTTGAGGAATACATTTTTCCATCGGTTGTTATTCCTAAAATATATTTTCCAGGATCTTCATCATCCACAATAGCTAAATCTACTCTAAATCCTGCACAACCGATTTGTCTGTCTACAGTATAACCGTTTTCCTCCAAAAAGCTTGCAATAGCATCTTCAAATGGCTCTTTTGAATATTCGTTAATTCCATTTGTTCCCAATGTCAGGTTTTCAGCATATTCCAAAAATTCTTTTAGGGATTTGACTCCATATGGAGGGTTTGCGGTCAAGTTCATGTCATAAGCTTTAAAGTTTGAAAATACAACACATTTCTCCCTTGCACGAGTAATCAATACGTTCAATCTTCTTTCCCCACCGTCCTGGTTTAGAGGGCCGAAGTTGAGTGACATTTTTCCGTCCTGGTCGTAACCGTATCCTACACTGATCAATATAACGTCCCTTTCATCCCCTTGGATTGTTTCAAGGTTTTTAACAAAGAAACGTTCCTCCTTGTTGTCTGAGAATAACGGTTCATATTCAGGATGTTCCTTACGTTTCACTTCCAATTCTTCCAATATTGCGTTTTTCTGTGCAACGGAAAATGTTCCAACACCTAAACTCTTGGTATCCCCATACTTTTCAAAATGATTGAATATTTCTTCCACAACATCCTTTGCTTCCAATGGATTTTTAGAGGATGCTCCCCTTAGATATTGGGTGTTAGGATTATAGTGGAACTTCAAACCAAGTTCTGGGTCTGAATGTGAAGGTGAAGGATAAACCAATAAGTCATCATCATAAAATTCCCTGTTTGATACGGTAATCAAGGATTCATGGCGTGAACGGTAGTGCCATTTTAGCATCTTGACCGGGAATGACAACTTACACAAATGCAAGATACTTTCCATATCTAAAGAGGTTGCTTCCTCCTCATCGCTGTCGGCATCTGACATCTGGTCGAAAAATGATGTTGGAGGCAGTTGTTGGGTGTCTCCCATAACCACAGCGGTCTTACCTCTCATGAATGCACCTAATGCATCTTCAGGTTTCACCTGACTTGCTTCGTCAAAAATAACAACATCAAACTGCAACTCTTCATTTGTAGGGTCAAGATATTGTGCAATGGACAATGGGGACATCATGAAACAAGGTTTGATTTGCTTTATCATTCCACCGGCTTTTTCCAGAAGTTTTCTAACCGGCATGTGTCCGCTTTTACGTGTGAATTCCCCAGCCAATATTTTAGCCTGTGGATTTTCTGTTCCACCAAAGATTTTAGGAATGTTGCTGTTTAACTTATGGTAAATTCTTTTACGGTTCAAAGTCAGTATTTTCTTGTCCAAATCTTTGAATTCGCGAATTCTATTCTCATGCAATTCTCCAACAAATGTTGCCAATTCATGATTTTCAACAAATAATATGTTTAAGAGTGAATCTGCAAAGTTTCCTTCAACCAATGCAGCAATGTCATCTTTTTTAATGTTTCTTTTCTCGATTGAGCTTACAAACATTTTAGCGTTAGAGTCGCTTAATGCTTGCTTTGTACTTAAGTACTGGGACCATAAGTGAAGGCTTGATAGTTGTCCTCTCCAATTATACAACTGTTCTTTCCATGCTTCAAATGGCACATCACCGGTTTCCCTTTTAAAGATTAATTTACTTCTTGGATTTAACTTGTCCTTGAGCCTTGATAAAACGCGTACGAATTCCTCACCTGAATCGATGTATTCTGCAAGGTCACGTTCAGGCTTTATGTCAAACAGGTCCTTACTCATCAAATCAATTGTATTTTGTGAAAATGTTCCATCACGTACAAGCGCAGTGAACTCATGCATCCAACGAGCAATAGTCTTCAAGTCATCCACATTAGCGTTTAAATGCCAATATCCTCCGAAATATTTTCTTCCCAGAGCATCATTAGCTTCCAGATTTTTACGGATTTGGATAACCACTTTCGCTTCCTGCAAGTCCCTAATGATTTCTTCAACACTGCCGGTTACAGGAACTGCATAATACCTTTCGACCAATTCAATGTGCTGCTTATTGTTAAAGAACCTGAATTTTTTGGTTGAAAGATGCTGTAACTCATAGATTAACCTGTCAATATCCGCTTGGAAAATGCTTTGGTTGAATTTTGTTAGGGCCACAGAATACTTCTGATACTTTTGAAGTTCCTGGATTAATCTGAACGCATCATCATTATTGCCTTCCCATGCACCTGATTTCAGGATGCTTCCGTCAATCAATTCTGCATTTTGGGATTTGATAATTTCAAAAGCGGACAATGAATTCTGGAATTCGTTTAATGTGTCCGGCTTTTTGATTCCATAAATGTCATACACCCTTCCACGTTCTACCAGGAAATTGTCCAATGCCAATAGAGTATCATTAATAAGCATCTCAATTTCCCTCAAATCAGCCGGCAAGAGGCTTTTTGGAGCGCATTTGCTCCAAGGGTTTTCCTTAGAAATGGTTTGATATAGCTCAGCCAAGTTTTCAAGGGCAATCTTCATGTCATCCAAGTCTTTTAAGGTAACGCTTTCAGGACTTTCAAACCTGACCAAAGGCATCAAAGTGTCTTTGCGTGCAAAGTGGTCATCGGCAGACTCTTTCATACCGTACAATTGAAATGCTGACAAGTTGACAGCAAACACAGGCTTGTGAATGATTTGTGAATAGTCATCAAGCTGGCGACGCAATGTCTCCAATTTCCTGATTGTCTGGTCAATGTTTAAAGGCTCATGAGCCCTTACATTAGTTGCCTTTTGCAAGTCCTTGAGGAATTTCTTACGTCTGGTCTTGTGTGAATGCAATTCCAATACAAACTTGCCCAATCCAACGGCAGTCAAACGGTCTTTTACAACATCCAATGCTGCCATCTTTTCTGATACGAACAATACGGATTTTCCTTCAGCCAAAAGCTCTGCTATCAAGTTCACAATTGTCTGGGACTTACCGGTTCCAGGAGGACCTTCCACAACAAGATTGCGTCCTGCCTTAACATCCTGAATGGCAGCAATCTGGGATGAATCCGCATCAAGAACCTGATACATGTTCTGATATTCAAGCCTTGAGTCAATATCCTCTTCCTTAAATGATTCCTGATCGTTTTTAGCCGGATTGAAAATAGCTTGAATCAACTCATTTTTGGTCAAGTCGACATTATCCTCCCATGCTTCAGGGTTCAAGTCATTGTACATGACAAATTTTGTAAAACTAAAGAAACCTAAAGCCACATTATTGTTCACTTCCCAACCGTCCATTCTGGACACTGCCCTTCTCACGCTGGCAATGTAATGGTCGATTACTTCACCATACTTTTTAAACTCGAAATCGGGAAGTTCTATTCCTGCATCCAATAATTTAGCCTTAAGTGAAATGTTTGTTTGAATATCTTCTCCGGTCCATTCAAGGTTGAATGACTCACCAACCTTTTTCCTTTCCATTGAAACCGGAATCAACACTAAGGGAGCATTGTTCTTTTGTCTTGGCTTGGATTTGTCCTTCCATTGCAAGAATCCAATTGCCAAGTACAAGATGTTATAACCTTGCTCTTGAAGCATTGTCTTAGCTTGGTTATTTATGTAATATAATCTTTTTTGAAGCTCTTTTGGAGTCAAATCGGTAGCTAATTTCTTATCCCCTTCTGAAAACTTGGAAAAGTCAAACGGAATATGATCCCATACGGATGACTTGTCTTCCTTTTTGTCCTTCTTGTTGGCCACAAAATACATCTTGTTCTCTTGCAGGACCAATGTCTGATAAAGGTTTATAGGGGATTGATTTACTATAGTGATAGTTTTAGCTCTTGATTTGAAGTTAAGAAGTTGATTTCTTAAGGTTAAATCCAATAGCTCCTTACGTAAATTTTTAAATTCCTTTTCGATTATATTTGATGATTTATTTAACATGATGACCCTTTGTAGTGTTTAAAAAAAATTCAAAATGCATATATAATTATAATCATGTTAATTAATAAAGTTTTCTAAACAATGTAAATTTAGGTTAAATCATTTAAAAATAGGAAATGATTAATGTTTAAAAGAATTCATTAAAATATGAAAATTACAAGTACCTGTTTAAATTGTATGGTCCAAAATTTTCTATTTTTTCACTGGCAATCCTTGATGCGAATTTTCCGGCAGTTTCAGATGATTTCATCAATAATTTTTGTGTAATGTATGATGCCATATAGGTGTCTCCGCAGCCGGTGGTGTCAACGACATTATCACATCCCACAGCATCTATCCTGATTTCACCATCACCCACAATTCTTGACCCATGAGAACCGTCAGTTATGACAACCTCATCCACATCAAAGTCTATGCCTATGATGTTTGCTTCTGACTCATCCATAAATATTGAAGAGGCACCGTTTAAAATGCCACTTAACTCATCAAAGTACTCTAATTTAAGAGTGTAATTTTCATTTACTTCAACGTCAGGAATCCTTAAAAAACCCTGTATCGAAAGGAATATGGGAACATTGAAACCTTTCAGGTATTCAACCGTTTCAGCCGGAAAGTCATGTCTGTTGAGAGGGTTTATCACAAAACCGTCAATCTCATCAGGCAGGATTTCCTCCAAATCAGACGGCAGGATTGGGATGTCTGCAAAATTGCTCAACTGCAGGCGAGTGTCCCTGTCATCCCTATCGGGATAGTCATTAATGAAAAAATGAGTGTCGTCTTTTTTGATTACCCTGACCTTGTCCAAATTTGGAAAATCATTAATTAGGCTTTCATCCGCACAATTGACGATAGCCAAGTAATCCCCGAAAAATTCCTCGAATACGAAGGATTGATAATATGTGGCTCCTCCAACCTTGAAAGACTTTTCTCCGCCAATGACGATTAGATCCTTTGTAACGGGACCTATTGCAACCAATGTCATGATAGATAATCCTCTTTAATTATTTAAGTTCGATTGTGATGTCCACAACATGATACTTCGCTGAAATATCGTAAATTTCCTTTTTGATTTCCTCGACATTCTTGCCGAAGTCCACATCAACCTTCACGGTCATGACTGAATCTATTCCGTCAAGTGACCATACATGGAAATCCTCAACCGCATTCACGCCTTCAATTCCCTCAATGGATTTCTTGAACTCATCTACATCAAAATAGTTAGGGGTCTTTTGAAGCAAAACCTCAACTGACTTGTAGAGGTTTCTTCCAAGGTTGAATATCAGCCAGAATGCAATTCCAATTGAAACGAATGGATCAAGGTATTGTGCACCGTCCCAAAACATCAACACAAGGCTCAATATCAAAATGGCAACCCATTCAAAAATATCCCCAAGCTGATGGAACAGGATTGCCCTTTCGTTGAATGTTTCACCATCATGCAACCTGTACACTGAAATTGATTTGAAAATGATACCTATAATGGCCACAACCAGCATTCTACCTGCATCGACACCTTCAGGTGCAAAAAGCCTTGGTATTGCCTCAGATAAAATCACAAATGCCATGATGATTACGAAAATGGAGATGATTACTGCACCAAGAATTGAAAACCTTTGGTATCCATAGGAATAATTGTCTGTTGAGTCTCTTTGGGCAACATGCTCCAGAATCCATGCGACTGCAATTGAAATTGTGTCTGATGCGTCATGAATGAAATCCGCAAGTATTGCCATACTGTTTGTTGCAAGGGCTCCTATAACCACTATTATATTAAACGCCAAATTCATAAAAAATACAAATGCTAAATTTTCACCAGCTTTCTTGTGGTGATGATGCGTATCTATTCTCATTGGTTTAATATTTTATAGTTATTATAAAAAAAGATTATCATTTCCCCAATATAGAAAATATAAAGTTAATTTTATATAATTAAAAAAAGTAAATTATAGTAGTGATTAAAAATGGCAGTTATGGGAACAACAATATTTTCACATATTTTACCAGTAATTTTTGGATTTTTTGCATTAATATTAATAATTTCTGGATCTCTTGAAGACAACAATCCGAAATTAGGTTTAGGAATAGCATTATTTGTTATTGCATGCATATTCCCTTATTTAGTGTTAAGTGTTTTAATCTAGAAGTTTAACTTCACCAGAATGTAGGCTAGTTCCTATCAACACTCTTTTTATACCTAAAGAATCCAACTCACCTAGAGATTCTTTATTCAAACCACCAGCAATAATTAATTTATCTTTTAAATCAGCAAATTCATTAAGTAGATATTCATTGTAGCCTTTTTCTGTACCGACACCAGTAATGTCCAAAAGGATTATGTCATTTGGATCAAGCTCAACAAGAATGTCTCTGAATTCAGACAATGTCAAGTCCATGTTTTTTGCAAGCAGTTCATTGTTTTTAGTGTCAACGCTCACTACAATCCTTTCCTTAGGATACTTTTCGAATATTTTTCTAAGCTCATCGATGCTTTCCAATGTTTCTGTCGGAACGATTACCTTGTATGCATAGTCAAGGAAGAATTCGAACCCTTCAAGGTTCTTGACTCCACCATCAAATATTACAGGAATTATTGTGTTTACCATCTTGATGTCGTTTATGTTGTGGCCCTGTGACTCAATCAAGTCAAGGTCTGCAATGTACATCTCGTCTGCACCGTTAAGCTTCAATCCCTGTGCGATTTCAACTGGATTTGCAGATGATGCAAAAACTGTTTTTAATGGTTGATATGTGTCTCTCATGCCTGACTTGCCGCTTACGGCTTGGTGTTGTTTTAAATCTATTACTGGAATTTTCTTAATCATATTAAATAGTTAGTAAAAAATAGTATTAAAACTTAAGGAGGTGAGAGGAACATACGTGTTTTTCAGCCCCTCTCGAGTATAAAAATAATGATCAATTTAAGTCGATAACGATTACGTTATGAACCTCTATTAATTAAGTTATTTTGCATAGTATATAAATGTTACTATAATTTATAAAAATTAAAGTATACTTGAATATATAAATTTTAATAAACTAATCAAATAATTAAACATGACATAATATCAAACATATAAAAATTAACATTTGTCCAATAAAAATTAAAAATCGTAAAACGCAAGATTTTAACGACTTAAAAATATTCCAAATTTAATAAAATGACATTGATAAAGTTAAATTGATAAAAAAATAATAGGTGAAGTTTGAAGTAATTGAAAGAGGGAATTTGAAAGATAGTATTACGTGTTTGTCCTAATATTGCTAAGCTATTGAGATTACTCCAAACTCTATATAATAGTTGGCCCTAATGATATAAATACTTTTTTATAAAAAAGTATTACTTAATATAATAAAAAATATAATATAAGTATTACTCAAAAATTTAAAAAAAATAATTAAACTCTGTAATTCTCATCAATGAATGAATCAAAGCCTAAATAAGCTTCATCAATAGCTTTCATTACTTGGTCTTGTGTGATTTCAGATAACTCATCGAACATGACTCCAACATCGACATCGACATCTAATTGCTCATTTTCATAATTGAGAACGATGTCCAAGTCCAAATCCTCAATTTCCTTGCTAGGCAAAGCTTTTGAAACTTCATGTTCTAAAATTTCACCGAACTTGTCGGAAATTTCAGCCAGATCATCTTGAGTTAATACTTTAAGTTTTGACATAAAAATCTAAAAAAAGAAAAGATAAAAGGTCTAAGCCTATTGGCCCATACCTTGCATTGCAGCTTGAATGGTTGCTTGCATTTCTTCGAGTTTTTTCATGACTCTTTCTTCTTGACGGGTCATGGTTTGTTTTCTTAATTGAAGAGTTTCTAATTTGTCTTCAGTGTCAGCTAAAGCATCAGCATATTCTACTTTAATGAGTAAAGTACCTGCTTGTTTGAATACTTCAGTGTTTTCATCAGTCTTTTTAAGCTCTTCTAATGCTTTTTCAGTTTCTTGAATTTGTACTTCAACGTTTTGAACCTGCATGCTTACAGCTTGAGCTTGTTGTTGTAATTGTTGAAACTGATTTAATTGTTGTTGAATGTTTTCAGGAATCTCCATAATATCACCTAATTAATTTTTAATTATTATATAAACATTAAATTGTCAAATCATTTATTTGCAATGCTAAGTTAATCCACTTGATTGCGGAGTTGACGGAAGCTCTAAAAGATGTAGAGTCTTCTGCATCAATATTGATATGGATACTAGAGCCGACTAAATCAATAGTCATTGATGATCTGAAATCAGGGGCGGTTTCAAACTCCAAGATTATGGAATCATATACAATTTGAGCCTGGTCACCACTATCGAATTCGACAACAATATTACTTTTAACAGATTCAAGAGGAGTGTCTTCAATCATTTGAAACCTCTAAAATCTTTTTAACGTTGATTTGGAAATTAATCATGTCTCCAAATTTGTTAATGAATCGAATTCTTGCCTGTGAATCATCACTTTTAGCAATCAAAATATAATTATCTTCAGCCTTATCCACTAAATCAAAATCCAAAATATCGCTTAACACGTTAAGATTGTCTACTTCGGAAACTACTTTCAATTTTGATGGAGCAATATTCATTTTCTCATTGTCAAGGGTTGCTCCAATGAGGATTGTCAACAACAACTCCCCCTTATTGGAATAAAAAGAAATTCTACTAGGATTTCCCTTAATCTCATTTACAACGGCTACATTGTACTCGTCAACTTCCAACGCCTTTAACAATAGCTCGCGCATGTTCATTTTTCCCCTATTGACAGAGGTTGAACCGGTAGCATGTGCTAAATTCTTACAAAACTTCCTAGTTTTTTGAGAAGGTTTTCTAGAAGTTGAAATTAACATTTAAATCAAAAATAGTATAAAAAATTTAGTAAAAGAAGATAATGATTTATCTTGCTTTTATAATTCTAGTAGTTTCTGGAACATTTTTAAATAAGATTCTGTATCTACACTTAGGACATTTGTTTTCCATGTAGCTTTTATGATCTACTTCTGCTCCACAACGTGGACACCTATACAAGGCCTATTCCTCCACACGAATGTCTCTGATGTTACGTGCTGCAGATTTTGCCATAGGAGTTTGTGGAACGTATGCTCCACCAGTAAATACTGCACCACATTTTCTGCATTTCCAAATTCCAGCAGCTTCTCTTTTTACGTAAGGTCTATCACATTTAGGACAAACATGATTCTTTTTCATGTTTTCTTCGATGATCTTTACAGATCTTTTTGCTTTTCTTCCGTATCTTGCACCGAACCTTCCTGTAATACCCACTTTTTTAGTTCTTGCCATTTATATTCTCTCCGTAATAATAATAATTTAATTAAAGAATTTACATTGATTATGTAAAATAATCATAAAATTATCTAATAATATAATATAAGATAATCTAATATTTAAAGGTTTGCTTAAAATTAGCATTTTAAGCGAAAAAATACATTTTTTGATGAGAAAAAAAGTTATACCTATAAATCCTATGCCATTATTCAAATTCCCATCAAAAAAAATTAAAATGAATCCAACTAGTCAAGAGTTGGATAGTTAGGACTTTCATTAGTTATTAACAAGTCATGTGGGTGGGATTCTTTGATTCCACTGCTTGTAATTCTAACGAAGTTTGCTTTTTCTTGCATTGCAGCAATATCCTTAGCACCACAGTAACCCATGGATGATTTCAAACCGCCCACTAATTGGAACAGGATTTCTGCAACGGTTCCTTTATATGGAACAGCACCTTCGATTCCTTCAGGAACATATTTAGTATGGTTCATTTTACTTTTTTGTCCTTGGAAGTATCTGTCTGCTCCACCATCAAATTCACTGGTCATTGCACCCATTGATCCCATTCCACGGTATTTCTTGTATTGTTTACCGTTCATGACAACAATGTCACCTGGAGCTTCAAGGGAAGCTGCAAGTAAGTTACCTAGCATTACTGCATCTGCTCCAGCACCGATAGCTTTTGCAACATCTCCAGAGTATCTGATACCTCCGTCAGCAATTACCGGAATGCCTGAGTCAGCTGCGGCATCTGCAACATCTGAAATTGCAGTCAATTGTGGCACACCAACACCAGCTACAATACGAGTGGTACACATTGAACCCGGACCGATACCCACTTTAAGTGCGTCAACACCCATGGAAATCAAGTCTTCTGCAGCTTCTGCAGTTGCAATGTTACCCACACATAATTCAGCATCAATATTATCTTTAATGGTTTCTGTAAATTTGACTACGTTCATGTTGTGTGCATGAGCACAGTCAATGGAAATAATGTCAGCACCAGCTTGATCCAATGCCATTGCACGGTCCAAATCAAATGGACCACATGCTGCAGCAACCAAAAAGTCGCCGTTTTTATCACGAGCAGCATTAGGATATTGTGCTTGATTTAAAATGTCTTTAATAGTAATGATTCCAACTAACTTGCCGTCACGTACAACAGGGAGTCTTTCAACCTTATTGTCGTATGCGATATTCAATGCCTCTTCAGCAGTAACCCCTTCCTCGACAGTTACAACATCGGAAGTCATGATATCCTTAATTTCAGTTTTTGGTTCTGATTTTAAGAATGGTCTGATATCCCTTTTTGAGATAATACCAAGAATTTCATCACCGTCAACAACAGGCAACCCGCTGATAAGCTCATTGCGCATGATGTCTTGAGCTTCAGCAACAGTGGAATCTTGAGCAATAGTTACAACATCACGGATGGTCAAGTCTTCAGCATTCTTAACTTTTCTTACTTCTTCAACTTGTCTTTCGAGTGTGATGTTTCTGTGAATTACACCAACACCTCCTTCTTGTGCCATAGCTACTGCCAAGTCAGCTTCAGTAACTGTATCCATAGCGGCACTTAAGACTGGGATGTTTAATTTAATTCCTTTACCTAATTCGATTGTAGTGTCTATGTCTTTTGGTTCTACATAACTTGCATTTGGAGTTAAGAGAAAATCATCAAAAGTATAAGACATTCTTGCTTCTTGAACTTTTTTAGAAAATGACATAATTTACACCTATTTAAAATGAATCACATAATTCTTTGAGCTCAGCTACAGCACTGTGGTGGATTTTACCAGTATTTCTGTCTCCACCTACACAAGCAGCTCCTCTGATTCCAACAACATCACAACCAATGTCATGTAATGGTTTTAATTGGTCTTTTTTAACAGATCCTGCAAGTGCGGTTTTCAAACCGTATCCGTGAGCTTCGTCAACAAATTCTTTCAATTGGTCGATATCCAAATAATCGAATAAAGTATGACCGTCTTTAACTGCAGTGTCAAGCATTGCAAGGTCGCATCCAGCGTCTTTTGCAACTTTTGGTATTTCCATAGGGTCAACTGCACCTACACGGTGAGCGTCTGCATAACCTGCAGCTACAATAATTGTATCTTCACTAATATCTTTTACAGTTTTTACAACGTTTTCCATGACTTCTACAGCTTCGTCATGATTTTTTGTTCCGTATAATCCAACTTTAATATAATCTGCTCCGGAAACGTGAGCTCCCATTGCTGCAAGTGAAACTGTACCTGGTTTGTAAGGCACATCACCTAAAGTTGCACTAACAAGCTTGTCTTCAGGAGTTAATTCCCTGATTTCTTTAATGACCCAAGGGAAATTAGCGCCTAAAGAACCTTCCTTAGGATTTTTCACATCAACAATATCTGCTCCACCTTTGATTGATTCAAGAGCTTCTTCATGATTTATAGGACTTATTAATAGAAGCATAAATTTCCTCCAATAAAATATAATTTTATAATATAATAATATTACTTCTTTATTATTTATAATATTATTGGTTTTAAGAAAATCAAAGAGAAAAATTAAAAAAAATAAAATTAGTAAGGAGAATTGTTCCTGGAAACATTATCCTTGATTTTGCCATGTGCCTTAGGGTAAAACCCAACTTCAGTTGACAATTTCCTCATGTTTTCAAGGATTTCATTAGTTGGTATTGTCAAAGGACAGTTTAATGTACATAATCCACACAATGTGCACATGTAAAGACCTGAATTAAAGCAGGTCTCATCATCCTCGATGAATTTTGACATTGCAACTCCACGGCCACCCAAATAGTTGTTGAATCCGAATTCGTTTCCGACCGCATTGTAAACCGGACAGTGAACAACACAGTTACCGCATCCGATACAGTAAAGGCATTCCTCAGTTGCTTCACTCCTTCCGTTGTCTAATAGAATCAAGACAACCCTTTCAGCACCATACATGTTTTTCAAAAGCTTTTTCTCAATATCCGCTGTCTTTGACGGACCTGATATTACATTCATATATGAAGTCACATAGTTGCCTGTTGCAAATACTGTTTCAAGTTTCACAAGGGAGATTGCGTCTTCCAGTGTAGGTACTATTTTATCGATTCCAGCTACAATTATATGCAAATCCTTTAGTGAAACTATTGAAATATTGCCCTCATTGTGCACCATTACACATGACCCCTCTTCAGAGGCAATTGCATTGGCTCCACTTATACCTACGTTGGCATTTTTTAGGCGATTTAGAACATCACCCCTTACAACTTCCATGATTTCCCTTGGAACCGCATTGACATTAACGTCCAATGACTCGTTGACTATATCAGTTATGTTTGAAACGTTCAAATGTGAAGCCGGACCTGTTGGATGAACCGGCTTGTTGTCTGTTCTTTTAAGCTGAAGAATCCTGTCCCCCAAATCGGTTTCAACAACATCAATGTCCTTGTCTGCCAAATGACCCTTGAGATTTATTTCACCCAACGTATTTGACTTTGCCTTTGCGATAACTTTTGCATCATACTCATCAAGCAATTCGTCAATAATGTCCAATGCATCCTGTGCGTTTTCAGCCATTAAAACATCAATATCATTCCTTTTAAATGACTCCAATGCCTGATTCAAATAGTAATCGTTATTTTCAATTGATTCTTTTTTGATTTCCTGAACCCTATTTTTTAGCCTTTTTGTGGATGGGGAATCCTTAATGGAATCGGACCTGCTTTTGACAGTGTTGAATGACTTTCTCATTGTTTCAAGTTCACTGGGTTTCATCCATATCACCATATTTCACTAAAAATTCAGTTAAGTCAATGACTTCCATTTCCTCATTTGACAAGTTGAGCTTGCAGAACGGGCATGCAGTAATAAGGGTTTTGCAGCCTGTGTCTTTAGCCTGTGCAATTCTTGTACTTGCCATTTGTGAAGCAATTTCAGGATAAGCGGATTTCACCCCACCTCCAGCTCCACAACATAAGCTGTTTTCCCTGATGTTTTCCATTTCAATCAGATTTGCAACACTTTCAATGACATTTCTAGGGGCATCGAAAACTTCCATATGACGGCCCAGATGGCATGAATCGTGATAAGTGACATTCAAATCCTTTTTAGAAATGTTAAGACTGCCATTTTCAATCAAATCATTTAATAATTGGGAAATGTGAATCACATCCAAGCCTTCATAATCCTCCTTAAGAGTCTTATAGCATCCAGCACATGAAACCAAAATGGTTTCATCTTTAAAAGACTCAGTGTTCCTTTTGATTTGTTCCTGTGCATCTTTTAAAAAACCAGTTCTGAGGAGCACTGATCCACAGCAAGCCTCCTCATCCAAAATATGATAATCAACACCTGCAAGGCCCAATAGCTTTTCAGTTGCTTCCTGAATGCTGGTTTCCTTTTCCCTTGCAGTGCATCCTCTAAAGTAAATCATTATTCATCCTCTTCATCATCAAGAGATATTTCATTATTGATTGCCACTTCCTTAACTATTTTGTTGATTTCATCATTTAGAATATCTATTTTATTGAATAATCCGAATATGATGTAGAATAACACTAAAAATACTGCAATGATAATGAAATCCAAACCTCTTGTTATACCGAATAGGCTTGCAAACCTCTCACTTGCTTTTGGAAATATTGAAAACAATATTACGAACATCCAAAGTACAGTCCATAGTATTACAGTTATCAAGGATTGTTTTTGCTTCATGTATCTATAAACAAACCATAGAATAGCTAATATTGAGATTATTGGAAATAATATTGAATATAATAACATTTAATCACCTAAAACTGATGTTTTATCATTTGAATTAAAATTTTTAATGCCTCTTTGACATTAGTTCCTTTTGCTTGAGTTTCAGGAGTGTAGATTGTTTGAATTGGAACTTCTGCAAATGGAATATTCTTGTCATTGACTTCACGAATAAACTCTGATGAAATGAGATATCCTCTGGCATTGATTTTGATTTTTTTCAATGCATCCTGGGTTATTGCCCTAAAACCAGTTTGAGAATCACTTACATTAACTCCATAAAATATTCTTGTAAGCAAGTTCATGATGGCATTTGCAAAATTTCTGGTAAAAGGCATGTCCTTAAGTGGCCTAACGCCAATTACAGCATGAGCTTGGCCAGTGACTAGTGGAGTTATTACATTATCCAAGTCATCAGCTGAGTGCTGTCCATCTGAGTCCATGCTCACAACATACTTTGGATCATATTTCAATACTGCATCAAAACCAGTCTGTGTTGCGATTCCTACACCACGATTTATCATTAAAGAATATACATGAATCTTATCCGGATATTTCCTTTTGGAATCCAGAATAACATCCAAGGTATTGTCTGATGAACCGTCATTGACAATGACCATATTATAGCCCTTATCTGCAATGGATTCGATTACCGGCTGTATTCTTGTTGCTTCGTTATATGCTGGAAGAACAACAAATGTTGCATTTCTATCTTCTGAAGTTAGTTCATATTCCATTTTATATCACTTATAAAGGTCCTGCATCCTCTTTTCCTTCACGCATACCCATTCCTGCCTCTTTTCTCATTGCCTTTCTGGAATACATCATTTTGATTAGATTCTGCGCATGTTCACGTGCTCTGTTTTCTGCAAGCTTTGCAAGCTCCACAGGGTCTTCCTCTTCATCTTCGTGAACGAAAACTTCCAATATATGCGTATTGGTCATCAATTGTGCATTAATCAAACCGGTTGATGCCTCGTGAGCGCACATCTTGTCCTTTTCCATAGGTCCAGGCATTCCAAGTGCCATCACAATGTCACAATTTTCCTCTTCAATGAGAATTTTAGCGGTTACAGGTAAATCCTTAACGCCGGGAACGGTTTCCCTGATTATTTTCAAATCATAAGCGTTCTTTTTAAGCTCGTCTATGGCGGCACTGGCCATATCAAAACGAGCGAAAGTTGTGTCACAAATTCCAATTCTCATGTAAATTCACCTTATGAAAAAATATGTTTTTTAAAATATAAAAGTTTAGTTGAAAAATAAGAAAGTATTATTTTTTATTACTGCGAGTAATACTTTAAGCTATAGAATTATGAAAAATTTTTGAGTTAAAAAAAAATTAGTTTTTATCTAAAAGTTTTAGAAACTTATCCTTTGCCTCGTCAATTGTCAACGGATAGTCATCTTCCATATCTATGCCTTCGGCTTCAAGCCTTTGGAACAGTTCAGTGACAATTGGAACTTCAAGGTTAGCTTGCTTTAAAATTTCTGGTTGAGAAAAGATATCTTTAGGTGTTCCTTCAGCAATCAACAACCCATCCACCAAAACAAATACTCTTTTAGCATAATCTGGAACCAAATCAACTTCATGTGTTGATATTATGATTGTAATTCCTTCATCATTGAGTTCTTTTAATAATTTTGTTAAATTGGTTACACCCTGTGGGTCAAGACCTGCAGTAGGCTCATCCAAAACCATAATTTCAGGTTTCATTGCAAGAATACCTGCAATAGCAACTCTTTTCTTTTGACCTCCACTCAAGTGATGAGGTGCCTTTTTCTCAAAACCGTTCATTCCAACACGAGCAAGAGCCTCTTCAACACGATCTTGGACCTCTTCCATAGAAAGCCCTAAGTTTAAAGGCCCAAATGCTACATCTTCCTCAACTGTTGGAGCGAAAATCTGGTCATCAGGGTTTTGAAATACAATTCCTACCTTTTGCCTGAACTTGAGCAGGGACTTTTTGTCATACTTTAATTCTTCACCGTCAATGAAAACTTGCCCTTCATCAGGTTCGTAAATACCATTCAAATGCAGGAACAATGTTGACTTTCCAGCACCGTTTTTACCTAAAAGAGCAACCATTTCTCCTTTTTCTACTTTTAAGCTAACTCCCTTCAATGCCTGATAATCCGCATTATATGAATATTTAATATTTTTAACTTCTAACATGATTGATTACTCCCTTTTTTGTGGTTCATAAATTGGCAATTCACCAGTGTACCCTCTGGAATCAAGAGAATGCTGTAATGTTTCACTCTTATCAAGAGATCGTAGAAAAATTGTACTTGCAAGTGCTCCTAGAGATTTAAATGAATTCCAATAGGAATGATATCCAAGTCTTGTTTCCTGTGCCTTCTGCATAGTGTCAATCTCATTTAGGAATATGAAAATTGAATTGTACATCAAAAGTGCAATCTCAATTACAATTCTTGGAACCTTCAATGTGGCCAGACAATGCAAAATCTTTGCAATTGGTGTGGTCAATGCCAAAAATCCAAGCAAAGGCAAACATCCAACAACTCTAAAGAATGTATAGACCCCATAGTGAAGGGAATCAGTTGTGACCACTATGCCAAATATTCCTGTTTCGTATATGACTTCTCCATTTCCAAAGAAGAATATCAGGAACAGACATGTTATGACTACAAATGCCATCGGAATTGATAAGAACTTAAGATATGATCTGAAATTTATCTTGGCCACTGCCAAAATGACAATGGACATCACTACAAAAATGAATATGTCGAAATATAGATTATCAAGAGCTAAAGTTAAAATCAACAGGAATATTGTCAGGAACAGTTTAAAATAAGGATTTGTTTCTGTCAACTCATTATGATGAGCAATATAATCCATATCAAATTTCATAAAAAATCACTAAAAAAAATAAGTTAAGAAGAATATTTATTCTTCTTTACCTTGTCCTCTCCAGTAACCGAAGAAGTAACCAATGATGATTGCTCCTATTGCTGCTTGAAGAGCGAATAATAAACTTTCGATTTCACCACTAGGTGGTTCCCATATAGACTGAGCCCATGGTTGGAAACCGGATGCTTCTACAGCTTCCCCTGCTGCATCGTCGGATCCACCAAAGTAACCGTCATCTTCTCCATGACCACTGAACATCACTAATGGTGCGATGAAGATAATGATACAAACTATAGCTAAAATAATTAATGTTGATGTTTTCATATTTATCACCTTATGCTTCATTAGGAGCTAATGCACCAAGTTTATCTAATAATTTTGGTTTGTAAGCTTTTAATCTGTCCCAGATGATTACTGTTAAAATACCTTCTCCAACAGCTAATGGGATTTGAGTAACCGCAAAGATAACTAAGAAGTTAGTTAATGCTGCACTGAATGTTGGTGCAGGGAATGCGAATGCTAATTGGAATGAGGTTGTAACGTAAGTTAACAAGTCACCTAAAAATGCTGCAAAGAATATTGCAATTGTTGATGATATGCCTGCTTTGGTAAAAGCTTTGTAAACAATCCAAGCTACGACAGGTCCAACGATACCCATTGAAACAATGTTTGCTCCTAAAGTGGTTAATCCACCGTGAGCAAGTAATAATGCTTGGAAAATAAGTACAATAGTTGCTAATACTGCAGTTACAGCAGGACCGAATAATGCTGCACCTAATCCGTTACCACAAGGGTGTGAACAACTTCCAGTAACAGAAGGTAATTTCAAAGATGATAAGATGAACATGAAAGCCCCACTCACAGCGAGTAATGCCTTGGATTCAGGGGTTTCATCTACGATTTTTTTGATTTGATAAATACCATAAGCGACAAAGATGATTGCTACAACGAACCATACAATACACCATTCTAATGGTAAGTATCCTTCCATAATATGCATAAATTTTTTCCTCCAAATATATCAAAACGAATTGATAAAATTCTCAATAAAAATTTAAATTATAATTAAAATTTAATAAAGTTTTATTGATAATCTTATTATATCACTTATTACATATAAATGTATAGTAAAAAGTAATACTAAAAAATTAGGCACACCTAATAATTTAATAGAATAAATAACAAAGTAGATACCATGAATGTAAAAAATAGTTTAATTTTAGCCCTCGATGTAATGAGTGAAAGTGAAGCCATTGACATGTGTGACTCCATTAAGGATTATATTGACACAATAAAAATAGGCTACCCACTCGCACTTGCGGAAGGTCTTGAAATCATCAATAAATTAAAGGACAAATTCGGATTCAAAGTGATATGCGACTTCAAGGTTGCAGATATCGATGCAACAAACTCCAAGATATGTGACGAAACCTTCAAGGCAGGAGCCGATGCAATAATATGCCACGGATTCGTCGGATCTGACAGCGTTCAGGCATGTCTTGACATGGCAAACAAACATGGAAAGGAACTGTTCTTACTGACTGAAATGTCCCACCCAGGAGCCAAGATGTTTCTGCAAAAGAATGCAGACGCAATAGCTGAAATGGGAGTCGAGATGGGAATCAAAAACTATGTTGCACCGGCAACAAGACTTGACCGCCTGTCAGACATAAGAAACATTGTTGGAGATGAGGCATATATCATCTCACCGGGCGTTGGAAAGCAAGGCGGAGACGGCAAGAAGACCTTGGAATACTCAAATGCAATAATTGTTGGAAGAAGCATTTACGAATCTGAAAATCCAAAACTTGCATGTGAAAATCTAATCAAATCACTTGAGTAATACTAAAATTATTTTAATAACAAAAAATAAATATATAAATGTTCTTAGTAGAGGGAACATATAGGTTAAATGGAGGTGAAAAGTATGGCATCTGAAGTAACAAAATTAATCATGGAAACTATTCTTGGATTAATTACCACTGCATTCGCATTCGTTGCAGGTTTAGCATGGAACGATGCAATCCAAAAATTAATCGAAAGTGTTATTGGAACCGGTGATGCTTTACCAAGTTTATTCGTATACGCTATTGTTGTAACCATTGTTGCAGTACTCGTTACCGTTATCCTCGCTAGAGTAGCAGGTAAAATGGGCGTAGAATTAGAATAAATAAAAAATAGAAAGGAATTTTATATTCCTTTTTTTAACTCTTTTTTTAATTGAACTTTTCAAAACAAATTCCTGCAATCACATAGAATATTTCAAATAGCAGGAAACAGACAAATATCCAGATACTGAATTGTCCTGTAATTGCAAGCAGACAAATGACTATTTTCATCACAAACCTGTATTCAAAGAACAGATTAAGGAACCTGTTTTCAGTCACTTTGGAAACCATCTCATGACCCACCTCATCGGCCAATGCCGCAAGGATACAGATTAACAGCACTATAAGGCTCAATTCTGGAATTCCAAATGCGAGGCAAATCACTATAAATACTATCAATGTGACTATATGATGAGTTCCATCCACCTTTAGGGCCAGAATATTACCTATAGGTATGGCTATGAAAATATATGCCGCACCAGCATCATAAATTGCCGCAACGGCTGAAGCTATTCCGCATAGAACTCCACAGATAGTGGCAAACTTCAAATCATTATTAACATCGAATAAGTCATCTGAATATTTCATGAAAAATCCAGACAATATGAATAAGATTGCTAAAATAATGTAACTCATCTAATCACCATTAATTTTATCCAAGGCAGCGGCATAGATTAATGGAAATATAACTGTAACGTCTCCAACAACACTTGCAAGGTTGGATCCGCATTTGGCTTTTGCCCAGGATTTCGCTTCCTCCAATGGAGCTCCGCCTAAGCTTCCGGCTTCAGGCCTGTCCATGGTAATCTGAATTGCAGCATCAAGGCCTCCCTTGATAACATTGGATGCTAATGTGTAATGTTTGGTAAGGCCTCCTCCCAAAAGGATTGCACCGACCTTTTCGGATTCAAACACGATGTCTGAGAGATAATGCATATCAGCGACGGCATCCACAACAAATTCATGGTCCTGTGAGAATATCCATAGCTGAAGACCCATCATTGAATCGATTAGTCCAGGAGCAAAAATTGGAATGTTATTTCTTGCAGCGGCAGCCACAAATGAGTTCTCATCATCAACCAAAAGGCCCACCTCATAAAGCAGTTCCTGAATTGAAACTATTGGCTTTTCAGAGGCTATCTTTTCATAGATTTTTATAATTTCTGTTTCAAAGACTGTGAAATCATCTGACCCTACATTGATATCAGCTATTCTTCCGATTCCTTCCTCATTCAGTTCCTCATCATCCTTGCCCTCGTGGCGATAATGAGCTCCTCCAAAAGCTTCAACAAGGTCATGAGTTATGTTGGCTCCGCTTGAAATAATCAGATTGACATGTCCCTCTTTAATCATTCTTGTGACAACATTTCTCATTCCACCCGGTATCAGAGGCCCTCCAAGACTCATGAACACGCTCATGTCCTCGTCCTGAATCATGTCTGCCATGACATTGCAAGCGCGTGCCACCCTTCCTGCACCTAAAACGCCTGACTGGTCAAACTGATCTATCAAGTCAATTATCTTCATACCATTGTCTACATTAATCTGGTTTACTCTCATTAAATCACTTAAAAATTAATTTGTATTGACTGGGAATTGTTCTAAATTAGTTATGCTTTCAATCAAGTCGGTTCTTGTAACGATTCCCAATAGAACTTGGTTGTTATCTGCAATAATCAATCTTGAAATTTCTTTTTTACGCATAACCTCAATTGCATTGGCTATCTTTAAATCCTCATTTACAATGACAACATTCTTGGACATCAATTCTCCAACACACTTGTCCTCATTATCATTAGCTATTGCATTGACCAAGTCTGTTAGTGTGAACACTCCAACAACCTTTCCATCTTTTATTACAGGAGCACCATCAATTCCATTATCCACAAGTTTTTTTGCAGCCTCTTTTACTGAGCAGTCCAAAGCAAATGAAATTACATCCCTGCTTGCAATGTCTCCTACAGTCTGTTTAGGAATGCTTCTGATGGTAGTGGTGTCGACCAATAGGATATTGTCCATATCGTCACGGCCCACAATCTTTCCTATAACTCCCAAATTGTTCACTGGAGTCGGGCCGATCCTTATGGTATCACCCAAGTTCAAGTCCTTGATGCTTCCCAATACCTTGATTGCGGCTTCACATTCTCCTGGCTGAGGAACGCTTGTGAATTCAATTTTTGCAACGGAAATGTCTTCCACTTTTTTCCCATTCTTGAAGATTGGGACTATGGAATCATTGTCTGAAACAGAAATGTTTAATGCATGATAAGCTTCAATTGTTGGTTTATATCCTCCTCTAGGTCCAGGTACACCTTTAACTAGACTAAGGCTTCTTAACGATTGCATCTGGTTACGTATTGTTCCTGGGTTCCTATTCATCACCTCAGCAATGTCTTCGCCCTTAATAGATTTACCATTAGAGGATTGATATAAATTAATCAATGTTTGTAAGATTTCCTTTTGAACAGAAGTTAACATGTTTTATCCCCTTATAAACTAAAATAATATTACTATTTATGTTAAGTATAGTTTATAAATGTTAATGATAAATAATGATAATTTAACCTTGTAGAAACCCTCATTTAAAATACTTGAATTGCTCTGTAGATGTTGTATAATACATCTTTGAGTTTTGTTTCTTTATTTTGGAGTTTTGTGCTTCTACTATAGTTCCCTCCGTTGAATCTTCTTTTTATTACATAAATTACACTTTCTACGTTCATTCTTCGTGTGTAAACGTCGTGCCAGAAGATTGTTGCACTATTCAATCTGTAATATCCTGTTTTTGCTCTTGTTTTTAATGGTATTTGGTCGAATGCACCTACTTCTTCATTTATACATTTTCTTATTGCTTCTGTGTCGTATGCTCTGTCTGCAAGGATGTAATGTGGTTTGTAGGGTTTTAATTGTCTTATTGATGCGATTGCGAATTGTGTATCGTATTTTGGACCTCGATTTGCTGCGTAATTTAGGATCATTCTTGTGTCGACATCGATTGCGATATGATTTTTAATGTAGCTTTTTCTGCATTTACCCCTTATTTTTGCGTAATAATGATCCGCATAGTCACTTGTGTGACCGGTTCCATCCATTGCTGCTAATTCACAATCTATTGGATGCATGAACAATATTAGATTGTTTAAATCTTTCAGTTTTGTGTCCGACATTCTTATAAAGAATTTCTGAATTGTTGTGTAGTGTGGTAGCTTGTTAAGTTTCAAATATGTGGTTATTTTATCAGAAACATCTAAAATTTCAATTATTTCACGATAGGTTGTTTTTAAGTAAGTTTTCATTGCCAAAATAGTGAATAATTGTGGTTGATTATAAATATGATTGCTATAATCACAGGAATACTTTGGAAATATCCATTTTGCATAGTTAAATGTTAATTCAACAAAGTACAATAATCTATTTTGATTTTCACCAATTTTAAATAGTTTTTCTTTCCGAGTCTTTCCACCAATCTTAAGTCCAAAATCCAAAAGGTTTAAATGTCTTGAATTCAAATAGTAATATGGAGAATAGTTTATTTTACTGTACATATTAATAATTATTCTCCATTCTACTATTTATAAATTATTATTCGTTTTTACAATGAATTGGAAGTATTATTTCATGTGTAAAAAAATTAAAAGGATAAAATCGCTTAAAATTAAAATCCAAGCATTTTAGTAAAAATTTTTTTGCGAAGAACAAATTCGAGTGTAAAATAAAAAGAACAATAACATGTCAAAATCAAAAACAAAGAGAAAATATCACTTCTTTAACAAAAACAAGCAAAAAACATCGATATTCACTTAAATTTTAACATGGTTTCTACAAGGTTGATAATTTATTAAAAAAATAGAAAAAAAGAGAGAAATGATTATTCAATCAATTGTTTTAAATCATTTCTTATAATTGAAGTTGCGTCAAATCCCTTGATTGCATCAACCATTTCAGGGAATTTCGCCTTAGGAATCAATACGTTGATTTGTGAGAAATCGGAACCCGGAGTGATTGTAGGTTCATCAGCACATAGCTTATTGTCAATCAAATAGTTTGAAACCTCTTCAATCTTATTATTGGCAATGTTGAATTTCACATCAAAGAATCTTTTTGCGGTGATTGCACCAAGCAGTTGCTCATAGATCATCTTTGCCTTTTCAAGCTTGTCTCCAGTGCAGCTAACTCCCGCATAAAGGCCTGCTGAAGAGTGCAATATTGTTTCGATTTCCTTCAATCCTGCCTTTTTAAGGCTGCTTCCGGTTTGGGTGTTGTCAACAATCAAGTCTGCACCCTTTGCAATGTAGACTTCAGTTGCACCGTCTGAGTTGATGACCTGAACCATCTCATTGTCACCATCGGTCAAACCTCTAACCTGCACGAACGGCACTGCATCACCATATAACTCTTGATAAACCTCATTTTCCATGATGAATTTCCTGGTCAAGTTAGGATATTCAGTAAAGCATAATATTGGAGTTTTCCTATCCTTGTTTGCCCTGAACAAATCAGATAGATTGTCATATGGTGAATCTTTAGGAACAGCAACAATCAAACGGGTCTTACCATAATCCAAATCACCAATCTTTACGGTATTTGTTTTTCTTAAAACAGATTCCTCTTTAATCCAGTCCTCACCAACAATTGCAATATCAACCATTCCTCTGTTTAGCTCAACAGGTGTGGATTGTGGACGGGTCAGGAATGCCACGATATCTTCATCGTTTAAAATTTCAATTTCATAAGATTCATCACCAGGTTCGTATCCTTTAACCTCATAACCGGCATCAACAAACAACTGATAAGTATTACCTCTTTTAACATTATTCAAACTTCCCTTTGGAAGCCCTAAAATTATTTTTCCATTCATATTAATACCTACAAATAAGATTATTCATTTTAATATATAATAATTTGGATAATTTAAAAAAATAAGTAATAAAAAATTTACAAAAAAAGAAAAATATTAGTTGTGATACGGTTCACAACTTTGTCTGTTCAATGCATGCTTGTGTGCGTGCATATGCTTGATTCCATTTTCGGTTTCAATCTCATCAATTATTTCAATTCCTTCATGAGAGTGAGTGTGTTCACCGTCATTGTGGAAGTGATAGTGGGAATGTTCCACATTTTCAGTGTCGATCTTTTTAATTGAATCGTCGAAATGCCTATCATAAAGCAATGCAGCATTTAAAACCACCAAACAGGAACCTGCATTGTGCACAATAGCTCCAGTTACAGGATTTAAAAGTCCTAAAACAGAACATATTATCGCCACTGCATTGATTGTCATTGAAATTGCAATATTTGCCTTGATTGTGAATAGGGTTGAATTTGAAAGTTTCTTAAGGTATGGAATCTTACCGATATCGTCACCTAAAAGCGCAATGTCAGCTGCCTCGATTGCAACGTCACTTCCTACAGACCCCATTGCAACACTGACGTCAGCGGTCTTGAGTGCAGGCGCATCGTTTACACCGTCACCAATCATACATACCTTTTTGCCTTCCCCTTTAAGCTTTTCAATCCATGAAAGCTTTTCTTCAGGAAGCAAGTTACCGAAAACCTTGCCTATTCCAACCTGTGAAGCAAAGTAATTAGCAGTTTCTGTGTTATCTCCTGTGAGCAATATGGTTTCAGTGCCCAATTCATGAAGGTTTTCAATCATTCCCTTTGAATCCTCACGAATCACATCAGACAAACCGACCAAACCAACAACCATGCCGTTCAATGCAACGATGATTGAAGCCTTACCTTCATTTTTAAGTTTATCTAAATCGCTATCGACATTGAATTCAATGCCGTTTTCACTGATAAATTTGGAGTTTCCAGCATATACCTTACCATAAGAATTCATACATGATACTCCTTTTCCAGGATACATCTTGAAATCTTGTGGCTCTTCGATTTCAACTTCAAGTTCTTTTGCATTATTTACAACGGCTTTAGCCAATGGGTGTTCACTTAACTTTTCACAGGATGCTGTGAGCTTAAGCAAATCCAATTCTGTCAAATCGTCATTTAAAGAGATAACATCAGAAACCTCTAAATTACCGTAAGTCAAAGTACCGGTCTTATCGAACACTAAAGTGTTAAGTGCACCTAATGTTTCTAAGGCCTCACCGGATTTGATCAATACACCATATTTGGTTGCCTGACCGATTGCAGCCATGATAGCAGTAGGTGTTGCAAGTATCAATGCACATGGGCAGAATACAACCAGAACGGTTACTCCTCTTTCAATATTGCCGGTTACCAACCATGCAGCAATTGCAACTATCAATGCAACAGGAACCAGCCAGGTTGCCCATTTATCTGCAATCCTTTGGGTAGGAGCTTGCTTTTCGTCAGCAGCCTTAACAAGGTCAATCAATTTTTGAAGTGAAGAGTTTTCACCTAGACTTGTAGCCTTAATGTCAATAGCACCGTACATATTCATTGTTCCACAGAATACCTCATCACCCACTTCCTTATCTATAGGTAGGGATTCACCAGTCATGATTGATTGGTCAAGTGAAGTTGTACCGCTTATGATTTCACCATCCACAGGTACGCTTTCACCAGGAAGAATCCTTAAAGTGTCCCCAAGTTTAATCTCATCTACAGGAACCATCTCTTCAACACCGTTGACGATTTTTCTTCCGGTCTGTGGAGTTAAGTTAATTAGGTTTCTTAAACCTTTTTTAGCTCTTTCGACAGTCCAGTCTTCTAAAAGAGCACCTAATGCCATAATCCATGCAACTTCTCCGGCTGCAAATATTTCACCAATCAATAGTGATGCAACCATTGCAATAGCAATCAAGAGCGCAGATGAAATCCATTTTTCACGGATCAATCTGGTCATTGCTAAAAGTAACATTGGAATACCACTTATTATTACTGCTCCCCATGCGGGATCTAAGTAAATAGGTGTTTTAATTCCAAATATCATAAAAATTACTGCAATCAATAGAAATATACCTGAAATAATGGTCATTTTCAAGCTGAATAGAAAATCAGTAATTTCATCAATCACATTACACACCTTCTTAATAATTATTTTAATAGTAAAAAGTATTACTTTTTTTTAATTTATTTAAATACTCAGTATTACTATATTATAATTTGAAAGTCATAATATATAAAAGTATTACTTTTTTCAAATTCATTTATATACTAAGTATTACTAAAAGGCATTACCTCTAAAAAATAATAACAAAAAAAGTAATGCAAATCCCATCTTATGATGAAATTAACTGTAAAAATAGATAAAATTCATATTAACAATATAAAAAAATTATTGTGTAAAAAAAGAGATAATTTCAATTATTAACTAAAAAAAAGAAGAAAAAAATCATTCTTCTTCAATTTTTTCATAATTCATACATTCCTTAACATCCAAAAGTTGATGTTCATGAACTTTACAAACAATCTTATATTTGTTTCTTAACTCCAAATGTTTACAATCATCACAAATCATATTATCACACAATTTAAGGCTTCATAGCCAAATCCATAATGCTGAATGCCTCACCCTCTTTTCTAGGTTCAGGAGCACCCATTCCAAATGCAGATTTTGCGAATTCCTTGTTCATCCTTTTTGAAACCTCTCCAAAAATCATCTTATACGCAGTGCATTGTGGGTCAACAGCCTGAGGAGTCTGATAAGCCACAATGGCATTATAAGGACATCCTCCTTCACAGTACTTGACATATCTGCATTTCTTGCAGTTTTCATCCACATAATCCCTGAATTCCATGAGTTTAGACCAAGCATCAGATGATTTCAAATCATCAAAACTTGGATTGGTGGAAACATTTCCCAACACATATTCAGGCATTCCTACAAACCTGTAGCAAGGATAGATTGAACCGTCGGAACCCACTGCCAAGGTTGTTCCAATACAGTCTGCAAATGTACAAAGGGTTCCTCTTCTCCTTAGTGAGGATTTACAGATATGGTCCAAATCCATTACAGTGAACTTATCCAAATCATAAAGGTACTTGTCAAGCCAATCTATGAGCAGCTTACCATGCTCTTCCTGGTCAAGCGCCCAAGGGTCTGCATTATCCCCTCTAAGGGAAGGCAGTGCAGCATGGATTTTCAGATTCATTTTTTCTCCCTTAAAGAATTCATACAATTCATCGGAGAAGTCTTTTGAATAGTCGGTAACAGTCAAAACAAAGTTAATGATTAACCCCTTACTTTTAGCCAGCTCAAATTTGGCCATGGTTTTATCAAAGTAACCTTCTCCCCTTTGAAAATCATTGATTTCCTTTGGCCCGTCAATACTTGTACTTACAACGACATTATACTCCAAGAATAAGTCGATTAGCTCTTCTGTCAATAGCCAAATGTTACTTTGAAGTGAAAAACCTTCAAGATTGTCTAAAATGGAAAGCTTCTCCAGTGCGGACTTATAGAAGTCATAACCCGCAAGCAAAGGTTCCCCACCATGGAATGTGAAATGAACTTTATCATCTCTAAAATCACTTAACCATTCGACAATTTGGTCAATTATTTCCAAGCCCATCATTTCCTTTTTATTTTCAGATCCCCAACAATATTTGCAGTTTGATGGACAGTTAAGAGTAGGGATAATCATCACATGAAATGTCATTTTAACCGTAAATCTTATTTAATTCATTTAATAATTCTTTTTTCTCATCAGGGTCCATGTTCTCATTTACGAAAAATATGTAACCACAATCCTCACATTTTACAGTATCCATTTCTGCGTGAGCCCTGTGATTGTCTAACATTTTCCTGTGAGCCACTTTATCTTTTGAACCACATTTTGGACATGGTGCTAATAATTCTTCAAGTTTCATTTTTTCACCTAGTATTATTTTTTGATTTCAAAATATATAATGATATACACTAATTCAAAAATAAACAAATCAACGATTTAAGAGTTTAACTATTCCATTATAAACCGGGATGCCTATATATTTAGCAATTGGCAAAATATACTTAAATCCAGGTATTTCAAATTCTTTTTTGACTTTTTTAAGTTCAGAAATAATATCAAGTTTTTGAGGGCATTTTCTCAAGCACTTGCCACAACATTACAAAGGCCTGCATTTCCAGCTTTTCCCATAATTCCGCCGACATACTGATAATAATCCATGAAAGACTCATTGAACAAACCCTTATGCTCAAATAAGTATTTCTCATTGTAAATCTTTAAGCATTCAGGAATATTGACATCTCTCGGACAAGGCATGCAATATCCACAAGTGGAACAATTGATTCTTAATGAGTTCTTCATGACCCTTTTGACAAGCTCAATTGTTTCCAATTCCTCAAAGGACATTGACATTGGAGTGGTTTCATTAGCAATGGCGATATTATCATCAATCTGCTCGATTGAGTTCATTCCAGAAAATACACAACTTACATTACGATTGTTCAAAACCCATTGCAGAGCCCATTGAGCAGTGGTCTTGTTGGGATCAGCCTTTTTAAAAATCTCTTCAGCATCCTTCGGCATCTTGCCTGCAAGGATTCCTCCCTTCAAAGGTTCCATTACAAAAATGCCCATTCCCTTTGAAGCGGCATACTCAATTCCCTCAATGCCTGCCTGAACATTCTCATCAAAGTAGTTATACTGAACCATGACCACATCCCAGTCATAGCCGTCAATCAGCAAATCAAACTCTTCCTTAACCCCGTGATAGGAAAACCCAACATACTTTATTTTTCCTTCACTTTTAGCCTTATTTAAGAATTTAATCAAGCCCTTTTTAAGAAGTCGATTGACTGTTTTCAGGTCAACTGAATGAATAAGATAATAATCAATGCAATCCCTTTGAAGGCGCTTTAACTGCTCATTCAAGAAGTATTCCATATCTTCATACTTTCTTACATTAATTGAAGGGAGTTTGGTACATATCTTGACTTTATCCTTGTACTCCCCCTGAAGGACTTCACCCAAAAACTTCTCGCTGTCACCGTATAGGTAAGCAGTGTCAATGAAATTAATCCCATTATCTATTGCATAATAGATTTGCTGTCGTGCTTTATCCCTATCGATTTTACCGTTTTTTAAAGGCAATCTCATCGCCCCAAAACCTAATGGGGAAACTTCATCACCTGTCTTTTTGATTAATCTATTCTGCATATGAAATCTTAATTAAGCTTCTCTAATCATTTCTTTCATGTAATCGATTAAATCATCCTTGGATTCAGGATCATCCATTGCAAACTCAATGGAGGTCTTCAACCATTCAAATCTGTTACCAATATCATAGGTTTTGCCCTCAAAGGTTACACCATAGATTGCATCCAATTTTTGAAGCGCGTCAGTGAGTTGAATTTCTCCTCCCACACCTGGAACTGTTTCATCAATCTTATCAAAGATGTCCGGAGTCAATACGTAACGACCCATTATTGCAAGATTGGAAGGTGCTTGATGAGCCAATGGTTTTTCCACTAACTTCTCGATATTGTAAACGTTATTTTCAACTTCAGTTCCCTTAATGATTCCATACCTTTCCACTTTTTCTCTTGGAACAGCTTCAAGGGAAATTGCTGAAGCGTCATACTTTTCATAAACATCCATCAATTGTTTAGTACATGGAGTAGGTCCTTTAGTGATTGAATCTCCCAAAAGAACAGCGAATGGCTCTCCACCAACGTGTTTTTTAGCGCAGTAGATTGCATCTCCAAGACCTTTTTGCTCTTTTTGCCTTACATAGCAAATGTCTGCAAGGTCAGTGATTGCACGAACTTGTTTTAATCTGTCATCCTTGCCAGCACTTTGCAAGGTTTGTTCGAGCTCAAATGATTTGTCAAAATGGTCTTCAATGGACCTTTTATTTCTACCAGTTACAATCAAAATATCATCAATGCCTGAAGCCACAGCCTCTTCAATAACATATTGGATAGTTGGCTTGTCATAAACAGGCAACATTTCCTTAGGTTGTGCTTTAGTAGCAGGCAAGAATCTGGTTCCGAAACCTGCTGCTGGAATTACAGCTTTCATAAATTATCACCATAAAAATTTTATTAATATAATCTTTGGTTTAGATATTATAAATAAATTATTAATTGAAAAAAAGAAGATAAATGTAGTTATTTTTTAACTACAATTTTATTTGAATTTGTCAAGCCTTTATAAGTTGTTTTAATAGCATATTTTCCAACTTTCAATTTTTTAGGAACTTTAAATGTAGCAATGCCTTTTTTGTTTGTTTTGAGTTTATAGGTCTTGCCTTTAAATTGAATTTTGACAACTTGGTTTTTATAAGCTTTTCCTTTGGAATTCAATACTTTAACCTTGAATTTGGCAGATTTTTTTACCTTTTTGGATATATTTTTAGTGAATAAAACATTTTTCACAGTAATTTTATTCTTGACAATTGCATCACCATATTGTGAAAATATTGTATATTTTCCAGGTTTTTCCTTGATTTTTAAGGTTGCAACACCATCAGAATCAGTCATTGCAAAGTACTCATGATTGTTAATGAAAAAGGTAATGTCCTGATATCTGGCCAAATCACCATATTTATCATAAACCTTGATTTTGAAGGTACCTGACTTGTAATAGGCATTCAAGTCTTTTGATACAATTTTATTAGAAAGCTTTTCAACAGTTTTTATTAAAACAAATGAGTCATTCAATTCCAAATCATCAAAAGATGTTACGTCTTCAGTGGATACATACCAATAATCGACATCATCCGGTTTTAGGTATAGATTTGGTTGATCAATTGAATCACCCCAATAGTTATAGTTAGCGTTCAGAGTGCCGCCATAGTAGTTGACAACTCTTCTTCCATCAGGAGACAATAAGATTGAATGTTTTATGGTGCCGTTTTTACCGTCCCAAAAGATTCCGTTATCGCTTATTCCACAATTGTAAAACTTAGAGGAATCAATTAATCCGTTAGCACCTCTCCATTCAATAGCTGAACCTGCCCATGCTCCATTATCCATGAATAAGGAGTCAATAACCTTACCGTCATTGCCTCTCCAACAAATTGCACCGCCTCCATCTGGATAGCCTACACTATTATCAAAAAAGCTACAGTTTGCAACAGTACCTCTGTCACCAGCCCAGAGAATTGCTCCTCCCTCATTAATGCGGACACCCATTGGGCGAACTCTGACAATGTGCATTATTGATCCGTCCTCATTAACGATTGTTTCTTCCTTATCAAATGGATCGTCTTCAACTCCACTGCCAGTATTGTTAATGAAAGTACAGTTTTCCAGAATACCGTTTGCTCCGCTCCAGTAGATGGCTCCCCCACCAATGTTAGAGCTGTAGTATCTTCCCAAAATGTTTCCATTGACAAACTTGATGTTTTTAAGAACGACATTGTCTGCAGTGATATTGAATATCCTTGAGGATTTCTTACCGTCAAGAGTATGTCCTGCACCATCGATTGTTATCGGTTTTGAGATGACAATTCCCTTATTTGTACCGTTCTTATATTCATAATCTGAATCCAATGTCAATGTATCCTCACTTTGATTAATTTTTAATGACAAATCATCAAAAGATGGTACATCCATGGCATCAGAATCAGCAGTGATATTTTCCCCAGCGCTGACAGTTGCCACTGTCATGAATGCCAGGAACAATAACAAAAAGAATATAAGTTTGCTTTTAAAAAAATTCTGAGCAATTTGATTCATGATAATAGTTATGGAAGAAATATAATATAAAAATTACTTCTAAAAAAAGATTTTATTAAATGGTGCGGGGGACGGGACTTGAACCCGCGAAGGGACTGACCCACTAGGCCCTCAACCTAGCGCCTTTGACCGCTCGACCACCCCCGCATAAAACAAAAGTAGTTATTAATGAATATATTTTTCAACTTATATAAAGTTAACTATTTTTAGCATAATTTTATGGTGACTTCCATGATTTTTTCATTTTTTAAATCCTCAATCAGGTCACTGTCAAGATCACGTGCAGCCTTATCGGCATTAATCATCAATGTGCGTGAGCAGGTGTAGTCACTGGTTCTGCAAACGATGTCTGTCGGATGAGTCAATGTCAAATTCTCATGACCATATCCGTTGATTTCATCATGACCGTTTTCAGTATCAAGAATTACAGTTATTTTAGTGTTTGAATCGGCAATCTTGTCCTTAAACTCCTCAGGAAAGTTCAGCATTGACTTATCTGCAGAAGTTCCAACAATACAGTCCGCAGTTGGGCCAATTTCAACATCCTTTGTCACCTCAAATGTGGACTTGTGAAGTGAGGTCACATTCTTATGGCCTTTGCTTTTAAGTTTGAAAATCATAAATATAATTTAGAGTGGAAAATTAATAAAAGTTTTCATTGAATTTAATAAAAGAAACGATTAATATTTTAAATGGTTTAACTGCAATGAAATAAAATTATAACTGGTAAATTTAAAAATTTAAAAAAGAGTGTAGAAACAACAAATGTTGAATTAGGAAATCTACATGAAAAAATAAAAAAAGATAGAAGTTAATGAAAACTTCCATTATTTGATTTTTATTGTGTTTATAAACTTTGATTTTCCGTATTTTGAAACAAGCTTATGGGTGCCGACCTTAAGTTTAGGTTTCAATTTTAAAGTTGCAATGCCCTTTTTGTTTGTTTTGACTTTATATTTCTTGCCTTTAAATTTGAAAGTAATTTTTTTGCCTTTAACTGCCTTTCCGTTAACATTGACCAATTTTGCCTTGGCTTTAAGTACTTTTCCTTTCTTAACAAATTTGACATTAGTGGTCAAGACAGGTTTAATGACAACCTTATTTGAAACCTTAAATCCTTTATAGGATGCGGTTATCACATAGGAATTAGGTTTTAAATTAATCTTACATGTAGCATAACCGTTCTTGTCGGTTTTTATTTTATATGTTTTGCCGTTTATTGTGAATATCACAATCTTGCCAGCACCAACAGGCTTACCATTATCATCATAGATACGTACAGTATAATCCTTATTTGCTCCAAAATATTTAGTTAAGTCATTATTTCCCATAATATATGCGAAAATAGTTATTTTATTCCTGGCCTCCTCACCGGTGGAAGGATTTTTAGCAATAATTGTGTAAACTCCAGGCTTAAGGTTAATGTTTACCCTGGCGATACCATTAGGAGCAGTGTTAAATGTGTAAGAGTTGGATCCTATAGTGAATGTGACTGGAGTGTTTCCCAACGCTTTTCCATTGGAATCGCAGAATATTGCAAAATACTGTCCTCCGGTACCATACAATTTTGTAAGGTCTGTTGATTGGATTGTGGATAAAACTTCAATAGTGACATTAGCGTCAGTTCCGTTGTAACTGTTTGCACCATTAAATTTAACATATGCCTTGTAAATTCCTGGTTTTAGATTAATGTCCAATGAAACGTCACCGTTTTCATCACTTACAAGAGCATAATTTTTATTATTCAAATTGACATTGATTTCATAGCCTGAAAGTCCTTTTCCGCTAGAGTCGACCAATGATATGATTAGCTTTTCGCTGCCGCCAACATGTTTTGTAACGTTTGTATAAAGCAAATCGGTTTTTATGAGACTGTCAACAACCTTAAATTTACCGTCATCAGTGCTTTTAGCGTATTCCTCATTTCCATCATAGGTGGCTGAATATGAATATTCTCCTATGTTGAATTTACCCACATTCAATGAGCCTTTACCGTTGGTGACCTTGATGTTGTATGTTTTGGAATTGAGCTTTAAGACAACAGTGCCACTTATTCCTTCCCCTTTATCGGAAGTCAACTTAACATTGACGACAACCCTATTTTCAACAAATACATCATTGATTACAACATCCAAGATTGACTTGCGCTGACTTACATCCAAAACGAAAGTAGTGCTTGAAGGATTGTAATTTTTATCACCGCTGTAATTGGCAATGACCTTATATTGTCCGTACTTTAATGGGGAAATGTACCAGCTACTTGCGGAATTGACAACATTTTTATTCCTAGGAGTGTAATATCCCGGCATTTCAAATGAAACTGTTCCTGTTGCATTCGGACTTAATGATGCGTAAATCCTAATATTCTCATCCAAGCAGACCTCCTTGACATATAATGTAATGGTGGAATTTGCCTTCAATACATTGAATGAAGTTTCGTTGTCAACTGATAAGAAGGTATCATCACCATCATATACGGCAGTTATTTTATAATTGCCTACATCCAGTCCATTAAAAGTCCAAGTGGCCTTTCCATCACTTATTGGAACTGAATTGATCTTATTATTTATGCTGAATTTGACATTACCTGTGGCATTTTCGTTTAATGTTGCAATAACTTTTAAATATTCGCCATAAGATGCATCTCCAATTGACAATGACATTTCTGTTTTAACGCTTTTAACTGAGAATGTAGTGTTTAAGCTTGCAGTATTGAAATTTACATCTCCTGAATAGACAATAGAGAGATTATGACTTCCCTCGGATAAGTCAGTCACGGATAGTATTACTGTTTGACCATCAATGACCTTTTCATGAATGTCATCATCGATTTTAAAGATGATTTTTCCAGTAGCATTAGGCAAGGAAACTGAAATGACACCAGTTTTTCCTTTTTCCATTCCAGTTATGCTAACATCAAGAGACACATCTGCCTTTTTAACATTGAAAGCAGTTCTTTCAGTGGAGGAATTGAATAAATCATTGAAGTATGTAGCTTCAACATCATAACTGCCTGCATTTAAGCTTGACAAATCAAGAGATATTTCATTTCCATTAATCTCTTTGACAAACACCTCATTGCCGGAAAAGTTAAATTTGATTTTTCCAGTAATGTTGTCTTCAAATATTACTTTTATACTTTCAGTTTCACCGTAAACGATATCATCAGACATTAAACTGAACTTAATCTCTTTAACGGTGATTTTATTTGACACCGTTTTGTTCCCATAAGTGGATTTAATATCATAAGTTCCAGGTTTTAGATTTAATGCCAAACTAGCGATACCCTGATTATTTGTTGCAACAGAATAGACTTTTCCTAAAAACTCAATTGAAACGTTTTTATTCGGCACAGCATAGCCATTTTCCTCAAATAATATTACAGTATAGTTAAAGTCATTGTATCCATAGCATGTTTGATTATTAGCTGTGATGAAAATATCTTCAGGTTCTCCTATTGAAGTATTCCATGTTGATCCTGCATAGAACAAATCACCATTGTATATTGCATAAATATAATTTGTTCCCTTATCGAATTCCACCTTAAAACTAGCTTTTCCCTTATTGAGATATGCAGTATAATTTCTTTGATTTACAAAGAGATAAACCATTCCAGTACATTTATTCGGAATTGCACTAACCACAATAGTTCCAGTCATGTTATTCTTATCGATTGTAACGTCCAGGCTAGATTTTGATTGTGATACTGTGAATGATGTTGAAGCATTTGTTTTGAAGAACCTGTCATTTCCATTGAATATCACTGAAACATTGTAAGTTCCATTTGTCAATCCTGAAACGGTAATGTTATTGATCTTATCTTTTAAAAATACTGTATTGTTTACACCATTAATGCAAAGAATCACTTCACTTTTGAAGTTTTCCGGTGAAACCTCTATAGTTATTGTCTCATCACTGCCTGATGTTATATTAACAGCTGAAACTTTAATTGAAGCTGATGATTTTCCAACATTTACGAAAACACTTGCATTTGCAGATTCATGAATTGAGTCTTCTGGGAATATTATTGTAATGTTATATTGTCCTTCATCAAAGTAAGAGAATTTGAATGAAGAGTTTCCCTTGTTTAGATAAATTTTTTGTTTAAATGCACCGTTCATATAAAGATATGCAATTCCTTCAACATTTCCATCTAACCAAACAGTCAAGTTTAACTCATCGCTTGTTTTTATATCTCCCACTTCATCAATTGATAGTTTGACAGGAATTCTTTTTACGGATATTTCTGTCTGGTTACTGGCTTTTGAATATAATCCGTTTCCATCATAAGTTAATTTTAAAGTATAATTTCCAGGTAGAGTGTTGTTAAATTTGATTGTTCCTTTTCCTTGCTTGATTTCAACGGAGTACACTTTATTATTTAATGTGACAGTCACATTGTCTGAAATAGGATTGTTATAATCATCAAATAATGAAATGTCTAAAAGAATTGTTTCATTATAGTAAGTCACATCATTTACATTGAAATTGATGTGGGACTGGGATTTTCCAACGTCGATGGTTGCTTTTGTAGTGAATGAACCCATAACAGCTGTAACTTGATAAACACCATTTTGTTTGGTGTTGTTAAAGTTGAATTTTATTGTTTCATTAGTTAGATAAGTGTGAGTGACATTATTTCCGTCAACAATTGTGAATAAGGTTATTTTGAATACAGGCAATATATCCTCTTTGAATTCCTCACCATTGCTTAATTTCCATGATGCAAGAATATCTATAGTGTCATTAATCTTTAAAGATGAATATGCAGGACTTAAATCCCATATTATCCAGGAAGCTGCCTTGTCTTGACTAATCTTATTTAATGTGGATGGATTTTCATTAGTCTGCCACCAGTTATTATCTATTTTAACGTCAGTTCCTCCATTCAGATAAATGTCTGTGAAAACCTGATTAAAGCCTATATTGTCAATGAATGCATTGTATGACAAGTCAAGGTTGCCTACATTGTATATTGTAGCTCCTCCAACATACTGGGAGTTAGGTTGCTTATAAAATCCTGTGTTGTTTCTGAAAATATTTCCGGTTGCTACGAATGTTCCTGAGTTAAAGATATTTCCGTAAATATAGTTGTAGTTTGTCCTTTCAATTGTATTATTTTCGATGATTGAATTTAAAAGAATGAACCTTCCATTGTTAAAAATTGCTCCACCTTTGGATTCTTCCCAACAATAGGAATTTGAAATGACACTGTTATTCATAAGAAGCTCGCCGTCATTGTATATGGAACCTCCAAAACTGTAAGTGCTTCCCCTACAATTTATGAATGATGAATTATCAATGTATACCTTTCCCTTATTATACAATGCTCCACCATAGCCATAAACGTCAGTTGTGGCACCTATTGCATTTCCATAAAGATAGGAATTTAAAATTGTTAAATCTCCGAAGTTGCTTATTGCCCCACCATAGGAAAATTGACTTTCGTCATCCCCATAGTTAACCATATTATCTTTAAAATAACAATTATCCAATGTAACGGTTGCATTTTTGATATCCAATGCAGATCCATAAATTCCTTCAAGTTCATAATCATCAACCAAGTCCATGTCGGGTTCTGTCTTATATGCGTTGATGAATTTGATATTTTTAAATGTGACTGTCACATTGCCATTAATTAAAAAAATATAGTTTTCATATAATCCATCAAAAGCGGTGTTGCCTGACCCGACAACATTAACTGATTTTTCAATGAGTATCTTAGTATTGTCCAATCCACTGTACACCCCATCGGACAAATAAATTGTATCATTATCATTAGCTTCATCTAAAGCCTTATGGAATGTTTTAAATGATGAATCTTGGGAACTGCCATCATTTTCATCATCCCCATTGACATCATCAACATATATTGCAGATGGACTAGCAGAATAACTAGAATCATCTTCCATATGGGTTAAATTACTATTTTCATTAAAATTAGCTGCAGTTACTGCAGACATTGATATTAACCCAATCAATAAAATAATCAAAACTTTATAATTTTTCAAGTAAATACCCCTATAAAAAATAAATTATACTTTAAAAAAGTTCATTAATAATTTATGAAAAGAATGGCATATAAAATTTACTAAAAAAAATGAGTCTGTAAAATTTTATAGGCTTCTTTCAAATTTTATTTTTTTACACTTGAAATTTCACTTCGATAAAAATTCGTTCTAATTTTTCTTTAATTTGAAAATAAATGGTTAAAAAATAGTAAATTACTTAAAT
>NZ_JAGAXX010000021.1 GCF_017940815.1 Methanobrevibacter sp. | reverse complement strand
CTCATGGTAACTTCTACGCCTCTTCCAATGAGAAGTTCTGGATCTTTTGCTGGAGTTTCTCCAATTTCTTTATCTTCAAAGTTCACTGGTGTTTTAATAGTATACCAGGATTTTTCTTTCCATGTATCACGTACTCTACGTCTTGCTTTTGCTTTTGCCATTATATCAACCGTTTAATATTATATATAATTATTTTAGCGTTCACGCCAATTAAATAAAATTTTTATAAAATAGTCTTATTTTAAGTATAGCACTTAATCTGAACTGTAAAAATGATTTTAAGTAAGTATAAATTTACAATCGTTAATTTGACTATTGTGAGTTATCCTCACGTTATTTTAAGAAAATATTTTTAATTAAGTTTTATTTTTTAAAACCCGCCCATAAAGGTTATTATTAGTTATTTTATTCATGATATATAAAGATTATTAAAATAGTAGAAAATTACTGAAATTTTTGTGATTTTGAAAAATAAAAAATTTACAAAAAATATATTCGGAAAAATCAAAACCACATTTACGAGCTTAAAATAAGAAAATAAGGATTATGCATCCTTATCCAAAAGATGTTACAATATATGAAATCTGTCTACAATATAGAAAATAAACATTATTTTCTCATGAATTCGACATGATCAATATATTTCTGTAAGACCTCATCAATTGGCCCTTCATCCATGACAAGTTTTATGCCTGCATCTTCAGCCTTGATTTTTGACTTGAATCCGTATTGAACGCAAATCAAAACGTCACAGTCTTCACATGCCTTGATGACCTTGCCACCTTGATGTTTTGAATCAGGTGAAATTTCAACATCACGAGATTCTACAAAACTCAAATCATCATCATATTCGTATATGTATACTGTGCTTCCCTTTCCCAAGTGCAAGTCAACATTTTCTCCATCACTTGATACAACAGCCAAACGCATCTAATCCCTCACCTTTTTAATCAATTGAGCAACATTACGCCCAAATAACCTTATGGTTTCAATACCTTCCTCATCTTCAAGAGCAGTGCCCTCTTCACCGGCGATCACCATATTCCAATAGGTGCTACCCACTATAATCATATTATTAATTGTGAAAAACATTGACATTTCCTGAAGGGTCAATGTTACACCACCTCTTCTTGCAACGGAAATCGGCCCTCCGACCATCCAGTCAAGGAAATGATCCCCATGTCTTGAAACACGACCGATTCTTTGAAGAGCAGACATTATGTCTCCACGGGCGGTCCCGAAATACACTGGAGCAGCAGGAATGAATCCATCCGCATCACGCAATTTGTCTATGATTTCATCCAAACCGTCAGGAAGAGTGCAGTTTCCAGTTTCCTGACATTTTCCACATGCAATGCATGATTGAATCCTTTTACCCCTAAGGGAAACGATTTCAGTCTCGACACCCTCTTTTTCTATTTCACGGGCACATTCTTCCAACACCATCAGGGTGTTAGAGTTTGCCCTGGGACTTGCATTTAATAATATAACCTTAGACATATATCACACCTACACTTCAGCACCATCTAATGCATGATGACAGCTGCAATCCTGTGACTCGTCAACGTTTTTGATGAAATTATATATCAGTTCAAGTAGGTCAGCTTCCATTTCACCGACCATTTCAAAGACCTCATCAATTGTAAGCTCATCCTCGGAAATTCCGGAAGCATAGTTTGAGACTATGCAAATAGAATTGTAGCACATTTCCCTTTCGCGTGCCAAAGTGACTTCAGGAACCCCAGTCATTCCGACAAGGTCTCCTCCAAGCATCTTGAACATCTTGATTTCTGCAGGAGTCTCAAATCTTGGCCCTTCTGTGCATACATAGGTTCCTCCAAGGATAACATCACCGGATTTTGCCAACACATCCCTCAATTGAGGGCAATATGCCTCGGTAACATCAATGTGAACAACCTTGTCCTCATAAAATGTCTTTACGCGGTCCTGTGAGAAATCCAAAAAATCATCAGGAATTACAAATGTGCCCGGAGCCATATCCTCATTCATGGATCCTACGGAATTTGTTGCAATGATTTTGGTGACGCCCGCTTGCTTCAATGCCTCAATGTTTGCACGATAGTTGATTTTATGCGGAGGAATTGAGTGTCCTGAAGCATGACGAGGAATGAAAGCCACCTTTTTGGAAAATATATCCAAAATGGACACCTTAACATCACCATAAGGGGTGCTGATTATCTTTTCTTCACAGCTGTCTGCCTTTTGAGTGATTTCATACACTCCGCTTCCGCCAATTATTCCAATCATATTATCTATCCTTTGCAGACTGAAAGCGGTTTGACTTTAGCGACAAGTTTTGCAATGCCTGTGCTGTCAGATACACGTACAACGGAGTCCACGTCCTTATATGCGCCAGGTGCTTCCTCTTCAATCACATGTTTGCTGGTTGCCTTGATTTTAATTCCTTTTGAAGACAACTCTTCAGTGATTTCATCAGCGTCATAATCCTTTTTGGCCTGTGACCTGGACAATACCCTTCCTGCACCATGAGCGGTTGAACCGAAAGTCTCTTCCATTGCGGTTTGGGTACCGTGCAATACATATGAAGCGGTTCCCATGGTTCCAGGAATCAATACCGGCTGTCCAACTTCCCTGTATTTTTCAGGAACTTCTTCCCTTCCAGGACCGAATGCCCTTGTTGCACCTTTTCTGTGAACTAAAACTTCCTCTTCACGGTTGTAAACCTTGTGAGTTTCCATTTTAGCGATGTTATGAGCCACATCATAGACAATGTCCATTTCCATGTCCTTAGCGGATTTTCCTAAGACCTCTTCAAAGGTTTCCCTTATCCAGTGAGTCATCATTTGTCTGTTTGCCCATGCATAATTAGCTGCAGCAGCCATAGCCTGAATGTAATTTTGTGCTTCTTTTGTGTTTAAAGGAGCGCAAGCCAATTGCCTGTCTGCAATGTCGATTTTGTAATTTTTATAAGCTTTATCCATTATTCTTAAGTAATCTGAGCATATTTGGTGTCCGCAGCCTCTGGAACCTGAATGAATCATGATGACAATCATTCCTTTTTCAAGGCCAAAGACTTTTGCAACTTCCTCGTTGTAGATTTCATCAACCACTTGAACTTCCAGGAAGTGATTTCCTGAACCAAGAGAACCCAATTGAGGAATACCTCTTTTTTTAGCCTTGTCTGACACTATGCTTGAATCAGCATCGACCATTCTTCCGTTCTCTTCTAAAACTTCCAAATCTTCTGGCCATCCGTAACCGTTATTTACTGCCCATTCTGCACCGTAGTCAAGAACATCGTTGATTTCGTCCTCTTCAAGCCTGATTTTTCCTTTGCTTCCAACTCCAGACGGGATATTTTTGAATAGCTTTTCTGTAAGCTCATCCAAGTGGCCTTCAATGTCTTCAATTGTCAAGTTGGATTTAATCAGTCTGACTCCACAGTTGATGTCAAACCCTACTCCACCAGGGGACACGATACCGTTCCTTAGGCTGAATGCCGCAACTCCACCGATTGGGAATCCGTATCCGAAATGGATGTCAGGCAATCCGATTGAGTATCTTTGAACACCCGGCAAGCATGCCACGTTAACAATCTGTTCGATAGCTCCTTCTTCAAGTTCGTCAATGTATTCATCTGCAATGTAAAATCTTCCGGAAGCCCTCATACGTTTGTTGTAGGATCCTGGAATCTCATAAACATTGTCCCTAACTTTTTTAATTTCATCTTTAATGCTCATAATAATCACAAAAATATTATGTTTTAATATATATTGGTGGTGTTTTAATAAGGTTTTGGTAAAATTAGAGAATTTCATGAATGAAAGGCATTCCTAAAAATATTAAAAAAATAATTATTTTCTAAATAGTGCAGATATTCCTGCAATCAAAAGAAATATTCCGCTTATTACGTTAATGTGTGCTGAACCGACAATTACAAACATTGTTGCAATTATGAAGCCCACACCTGCAATTTCAGAATTTTTCCTAACATAATATACTGAAAATAAACCTAGAATAGACGCTGCAATAGCTACAAGACCTAAAAAAGAGGTATGTGCCTGACCGAAGCTTTCTAGAAATATTAAAAAAGATCCGGAGAATATTCCAATAATTGATCCTATCAATCCCATTGCCATTTCAAAGTTTCTTGAAATTATCTTAGTCTTTTTCATAATTAATATTATATATTATATATTATTTAATGGTTACAAGTCAACGATGGCCTGAAGTTCAAATTTGTCAGTTTTTTTAACGTCCATCTTATGGAATGTTATTGCCTTGATTTCTGTTTTTCTCTCATGCTTGTCCCAATCAATTGGCTCTCCCTTGATTGTTGCCCTCAATTGAAGATTGTCATCGATTTCAACGTGAAATTCGCTGAAAAGCATGAATTCTATCTCATGATAGAACAATAACTCTTCAAGATAATCATATAATAGAGATATCTCGTCCTCTGAACGTACCTTAAATGATATTTCCTTTACGGCATCAATGTTTGATGTATCTGAAATGATATTAAAAATGGCCAAGCCTGCATTTTCAAATGCCTCGTTTAGGCTTTCGCCATATGCCTTGAATCCAATATCGGCAGTTACGTCAAAATACTCAAATTTTTTCATGATTTTTTCCTCAAAATATTACTTTTCAAATGCTCTCTATCTCTTTGTTTATATTATGTTTTTGACAATTTTAAATATAGTGATTAAAATGTTTAGCAATAAAGACACCACAATACAAGTAGATTTAAGAAAAAAAAGTTCAATAAAAGACGAATTAGATTTCAATAATCTAGATATTCAATCTTGCATGGTAGTGCTCGTAGTTATTACAGCATTTCTATTATCTGTTATTTCTGTTGCAGCCGCACAAGCGCCAGTTATCTAAATTGGCGTCATTATTTTTAAAACAATGCCAAACCCTTAAGCGGTTTGTAACATTAGATTATGAGCCTATCATGCAAATCATACTCTAATGTTTAACAGAAACTAATTTCCCGTTTTGCAGGAAAAATGATTAAAATGAATAGTCATCGGGGTTGAAACGCAATATAATTTCTCTTGAATTTCCTCTAACCCCTTTTCCTGTAAATTTAGTATCGATTAATCTTACGAATTCTAACTTATCTAGCGCACGATTGAATGATGCATAGCTAGAACCTGTTTTTTGCTTGAATAATTCTGACAATTCTCCTGCAGTGTAGACACCGTCATAGTCGGCAATCATTCTCAAGATGCTTCTTTCCTGATCATTTAATGATTTCAATGTTTCAACGACATTTATTGAAACGAGTGAATCGATTGCATTGTCGAAGTGCTCCTGTGTGATTTCACGGCTTGCATCAGCTTCAGCAATGTTTCCGCAGCTTCTGAGGAGATTGATTCCAACCCTCAAGTCACCATTTTCAAGGGCGTACATTGATATCTGTTCCAATATGTCATCAGACAATACTCCTGGGAAGAATCCTGCATTTACACGGTCACGAAGAATATTTTCAATTTCTGAGTAAGTATATAATGGGAATGTGATTTCTTGAGGAATAAAAACAGTGTTTACATTCTTGTCGAATGCATATTTGAATTCCAAATCAGACAATATTGCAAATATTGATGTTTTAACTCCAGGATATTCCTCATATGCCCTTAATAAATCATAAACTACCTTATTGGCATTTTTAGATTGGAACAAGTAATTTATATCATCGAATGCAACCACTAAAGATTTGGAATTTTTTTGAAGATCTTTCATGATTTGGTCATATATTCTTGAGAAAGGAACTCCTGTTTCGGGAGGAATGTGTCCGAACATCTTTTTATATATCTGTGAAAAGATTCCGAAACGTGTTGTGTGCAATTGACAGTTTATGTAGACGCACACCACCTTTTCAGTGTTTTTTTCAACCAGTTCAAACACTTTTCTTATTGCGGTTGTCTTGCCTGTTGCAGGTGAACCTAAAACAATTGCGTTTGAAGGTTGGCCTCCTTTCATTGCAGGCCTTATGCTCATTGCCATTGCTTCCATTTGAGTGTCCCTGAAATTGTAGTTCGGAGGCACATAATCCGGATCAAAAGCGTTTATGTTTTGAAAAAGACTTTCATCATGCATTAAAATATCTTCGATTCCCATATTATCATATTATATATTAACTATTATAAATCAATTATTATTCACACAAGTTGATTACATCAACATCTTCATTGTCGACAATCCATTGTGTAAATTTCTCAGCATACATCAATTTTTTCTTTTTGAAGTCATCTGCCTTTTCAACGTCCTTTTCAATGTTAGGCCTTGAGTATTTTGTCACCATATCCCCAAAGTCCATTCCTGCAAGGATAATTTCAGATGCACCTAGCGCAACTGCCAAAAAGAGTGCCCTGTCCCCATCGGTGAATCCACCGAAATTGTAAAGGTTTCCCACAGGTTGTGCCTGTGTGGTTCCAAGGACGTTGTTGAAAAATGAGGTTACAGTTGCAATCTTATCGATATTGTCGCCGTGAGCATGGACAATAATGTTAGCTCCCCTTATGTTTGCAAGGAGTATGTCGTCAAGCTTGCCGTCAAGGTCTGTTGCAACTATATCCGGCGCCACCTTTTGCTCAATCAATGCAGTTGTTGCACCGTCAGCGGCAACGAGAACATAATCCTTCAAGTCATAATCCTTTTTCAGCATTTCAATGTGTTCATTTAGGGAGGGTCCTGCACCGAAAACGATGAACTTGTCTGAAAACCCAACAATTTGAGACAAGTCGTCTAATGTCAAGCATCCTTCTGTGGATAAGATTTCATCCAATAGTTTTGCAGATTCCTCATCGTTCTTGCGTGAAAAACCAAAGTCTTCAAGAATTTCAGTATAATATTTTTCCCAGAGTCCAAATTCCATGTTTAAACCTCACTATATTTAATTTAACTCTTGATTAATTAAATAATTTATTGTTTATGTGAAAATTTAAAAATTGATTATAATGCGTTTTTTTACGAAACAAGTTTAATAATTAGTTTTAAAGATACATTACTTTATATATTAACTTTTTAAAAAGTATTAATTGCTCATGAGACACTTTGAATAGATTTCTGGAAATCCTATAAAAACAGGAGCTTATAAAATGACATCAAGAATTCCGCATGTAAATGATAGGACGCTCAAATACTCATCAATGGCTTTGAAAAGAAGGCAACATGAATATTTGGGACTTCCAGGAGATTATGGAACACGATATCCAAATGAAGTCGTTTTTCCAAACATGGATTCTGGCAGGGTTGATGAGCTATATTCAACAAAGGAAGGAATATTGATCAATCTTGAAGAGGAAAGTGGAGAAGTGACTGAAAAGACACTGGAGAAAATTGCAAAATACAGAATCTTCGGCAATTTCGTATATTCAAAAAGAGTATATACTGTGATAATTTGCCATAGAAATCCTAAAAACTTTCCTAAAAAGTACTATTTAACGAAAACAGACATCCTAAAGCCACATTACATATATTTTCCACAAGAGAAATTGTGGGCAAAATATGAAAACATTATTAATAAGGTAGGACAAAAAGAAAGATTAAGTGAAAGGGAAATGCTTGATATAGCATTCATTCCCAAGTACATTTCCAAACAGAACGCACCCTTCGTTACTGAATCATTGGCAAGGATATTTAAAAAAGTTAAAAATGATGATAGACTATTAAAAATAGATATAGGAAGCATATTGGGCGCAATGATTGTGAAAAATATCTCAGATGAACAAAAACAGATTGACCTAATGGAGAAGATTGGCATGAACGGAATTAAAAGAGACATTAAGGAACTAGTATATGACGAATTCGGAGATGAACTAAAGGAACTGGAAAATGAAAATCTTAAATTAAAACAAGACATCAAAAAAGAAAAAGAAGATATGAAAAGGGAAAAAGAAGATATGAAAAGGGAAAAAGAAGATATGAAAAGGGAAAAAGAAGATATGAAAAATAAACTTCATGAATTAAAGGAAATTTCCGATTGGAACACTCCAAAGGCAAAAGAGATAATTAACTCATTAATGGTATCCCTTTAAATCATTTATTGACAACATTGACTCTTTCACCAGTGATATGAGAGTACAAGTTAGAGATTTGCCTCAATGTGAACCCAACCATGAATGCTGACACGATTGTTCCTATATACACCGCACCGAATATGTTTGTATACCACAATCCGCACATTACAAGGGATATGATCACCATCAATGCATCGAATCCAATCTTTATTGTTGAAAATCTCCAGTTTGTGACAATTGCAACTGATTCAACGCATCCTTCGCCAGGAAGCGGAGCGATGTTTGCAGGCATGTAAATGAATATCCCCAATGCTGTTAGGAAAATGCTTATTGCCAAAAAGACAATCATCATGAGCACTGACCCGTCAAACGGAATGAATGACACCAGATACAGTGCAAGATCCGTAAAGTATCCGAACAATACGCAATTAATCAGCTGGAGCAGCCTTTTCCTTTTAAATTGCCTGCGCAATATCAAAAATTGGACCAGAATAAGAGTCGCATTGAATATGAAAGTGGTTATTCCAATGTTGATGTTGGTTATCAATGCCAAAGAATAAGAAATAGAGCTTATGGGAGTTGTTCCGAGTGTTGAGATGATTGAAAATGCCACACCAAGAGACATTATGAACAATCCTACCACAAATGAACAAATCCTTTTTATCATATTATATAATATATATTACATCTTTTTTAAATCCACATGATTTCCGGTGAAGTGGGCGTGTATCTTGTGGATGTACTTCACGGTTGTGCCTATGAATAGTGCGCCAATTATTGTTCCGAGACCTACGCTTCCAAACTGGCCTAAAAATCCGTAACTTAAAATAAGTGCTGTTGCAACAACGCAAACGTCAAAATAAACCTTGATTGTGTGGAAAGGCTTTTCGGTAACGATTGCAATTGCCTGTGTAACACCCTCAACGGACAGTGGAATGATGTTTGTCGGAACGTAGAAAAAGAGTCCCAGAGCTATGAAAAACACGGCAAGCATTGTCATTAGAAGGCTGATTGCAATGCTGTCTGACATCGGTATGAATCCCAATAGAGCCACTGACAAGCTTGTAAACGCACCGAAGAGCACCCCTACAAATACCTGAAAGAAATGCTTTTTCTTGAAGTCATCCCTAAGCAACAGCCACTCAATTGCCACTAAAATTGCATGAAATATGAATGTTGCAACCCCTATTTCAACAAGCCATATCAGATTCATCGCATATGGAATGGAACTTACAGGAGCGGAACCCCATGCTGATTTTATCGAGAATGCCACCCCCAAGGTTATCAGATATAGGCCGAAAATATAGTTGAACACTCTCTTTACCGTTAGTTCCTCTCCACTGAATTGCATACTAATATATTAGTTTACATCATATTTAAACAGTTAGTAAAAATCATATTAACATTTTAAACAATGTACTAAACTGTACAGTGAAAACAGTAAAAATAATGAATAAACAGTATATAAAAATATTTAATAAGAATGAAAATAAGATATATATAATGGCTTAAACTAAGCTGATTTTCTAGAAAATTGGAGGAAATTTAATGAATGATATCTTATTAATGCTTCCTGGACCAACAACAGTGCATCCTAGAGTACTCAATGCAATGTCACAAGCTGTTGTTAACCACAGAGGAGCTAAATATGGTGAAATTTTAACTGAAACTACTGAATTGATGAGTAAAGTTTTCCAAACTCAAAATGATTCTTACTTATTAACTGGATCAGGAACCGCAGCAATGGAAGCTGGAATCGCTAACACTGTAGCTCCTGGTGAAAAAATGTTAAATGTCGTAGGTGGAAAATTCGGTGAACGTTTCATGAAAATCGCTCAAACCCATGGAATCGACACCCAAGAGTTAGCAGTCGAATGGGGAACTGCAGTAACCCCTGAAGCTGTTGAAGAAGCACTTGAAGCAGATGAAGACATCAAAGCTGTAAGTGTAATCCACAACGAAACCTCAACAGGTGTAGCTGCACCTATTGAAGCAATCGGTAAAGTTATGAAAAATTATGATGCATTATACATAGTTGATACCGTATCCTCCCTTGCAGGAGATGAAGTGAACGTGGACAAGTTCGGAATTGACGTATGTCTTACAGGATCCCAAAAATGTATCGCAGCACCACCTGGAATGGGCGCTATTACCTTAAGTGACGACGCATGGGCTGCAGTTGATAAAGTGGAAACCAACACTTTCTACTTAGACATGAAAGCTGCAAGAAAAAGCGGTAGCAAAGTGCCGCCTGAAACTCCTTACACCCCATCAGTTTCACTTACATACGCAATGAATGAAGCTTTAAAAATGATTATGGAAGAAGGACTTGACAACAGGGTTGCTCGTCACCACAAAGCTGCTAAAGCTAGCGTAGCAGCAGTCAAAGCATTAGGCTTAGAATTATTCGCTGACGAAGCAGTATCATCTGCAACCGTAACCGCTGTTAAAATGCCTGAAGGCGTTGCTGATTCCGACTTCAGAGGAACCACACGTGACAAATACGGCGTTGAATTAGCTGGTGGTCAAGACCACTTGAAAGGAAACATTTTCAGGATAGGACACATGGGAAATATTTCCTACAAGGAATTAACTCAAACATTTGCCGCTATCGGTATGACCTTAAAAGGTTTAGGCGTAATCGACGACGCTGGTGCTGGTGTGGCATCAATTGCGGAATCATACTTATGATTCTTCTTTTTTTTCTTTTTTTTATTCGAAATGAAGTAATATATTTTTGATAATATCATCCACTTATAAGTTATAATATGCTGATTTTTTACACTTGAAATGCATGTTAGAAGTTATAACTTATATGTTACACTTGAAATGGATGTCTTCAAGTTGTGTCTTAGAACTGATAATTTCAAAGTTACACTTGAAATGCACCTCTCGAAATTGTTTGTTAGAACTTATAAGTGAAAAGTTACACTTGAAATTTATGTCTTATAAGTAAAAAAAGTATTACTTATTGTTGAAAGTAAAGTTATATAAAATAATAAAAACAAAAATATGAACATATACATAGGATGTGAAACTATGGCAGACAATATTAAAACAACAGTTGAAGAATTACGTAAATTGATTAATGTCGATAATGTAATCGGAACTCCAATTGAAACTGAAGATAAAGTTCTCATTCCAGTAATGAGAATGGGTGTTGGATTTGGAGCCGGAGAAAACCTATTAGGCAGTGAAAACACTGATATAGCAGGGGCAGGAGCAGGAGTGGAACCTATATCCATGGTAATGATTCCTAAAAAAGGAAATGACGCTGAAGGAGTTCGTGTTCTTGACTTGAGCAAAGGTACAGAAACCAACAAGGCATTATCCGATTTAGGATTGATAATCACCGACCTTGTCAAAAGCTTCCTTGGATCACAGCAAGCTACTGACGAGTACTACGATGAATCAGAATACATAGAACCTGAATTCAGCACAAGCGACAGTGAAGCTGAAGAATAGGAATTTACTGCATGTTAAACATCCTAGGGATGATTATTCTAATAATCATCTTATTTATCATTATTTTGCTTTTAATGGGAATTAGAATCTCCATTGAATACACCAAAATAGGCAGTGAATTGAAAGGATGTTTAAAAATACTAATTTTTAAAAGAATTAATGTTTATTCTCGTCAATGGCCAAGTGAAAAGGAAAAAGAAGAAAAAAAAGATGACGACGAGGATAAGGATAGGGACATCAAAAAGCTATATGAACTGGCCAAACCTTGTTTTAAAGATTTGAAGGCATATCTGAAATCAGTACTGAAAAGCCTTAAAGTTCAGAAACTGAAAAATCACATCATTTTTGGGATGGACAGCTACGCCGATACAGGACAGTATATCGGCATCATCTGGGGAATTCTTGCTACAGTCAACCCACTTCATGAAAAAATACAAATCAGTGCTGAGCCGTCATTCAATGGAAGCAGGCTTGACGGCTATGGTGAAAACAACATCGAGATATATCCATTGAAGATTATAGTCCCAACAATCAAGTTAATTTCAAACAAAAATGTTCGCAAATTGATAAGAGGTGTCCTTGATGAAAGATGAAATTTTCGAGACATTTCAAATCAATGAGACCGTGACATATGAGTTTTGCGAAATTTGCGGACTAACATTTGCCTTTAGAGAAAAAATATACACCATGAATGACAGCCTGACTTCCGCCGAAATAAAACCGGCCGGAATAATTTATGAAGAAAATGGTGAATTTTACCTAGCTCCCCTAGATAAGACTATCAACATAGAGCCAATTGTTAAAGAATATGTGAAAAATTTTTTAAAAAAATAATGTGAAATCATTGAGGAAGAGGAATGTCCTCACTTTCCACAATAACTTCCACAACCAGTGGTCCGGTCAGCTCTTTTTCAAGAATCATCTCAAGGTCATCAAGGTTGTCCACCTGTATGGCGTCAATACCATAGCTTGAGGCCAACTTCAGGAAGTTTGGATTTTTCAAATTTGTTTGGTACGGATCCATTTCATAGAATTGCTCTTCCCATTGCCTGATGATTCCGAACTCTGAATTGTTCAAAATGAAAATGATAATATCCAGGTCATTCTCCTTTAAGGTTGCAAGTTCCTGAAGGTTCATCTGAAAGTCACCGTCACCGTTTATGACTATCACCTTCTCGCCGGTTGCAACGCTTGCACCTATTGCTGCAGGAAGACCATAACCCATCGGTGCCATTGCACCTGAGAACAATAGCTGCCGTGGTTTTATGGATTTCTTGAGAAGTGTTGTCCAGGTGGTGTGTGAGCCGGCATCTGAAACTATGATGTTGTCTGGGAATTTCTCAAGTATTCTTTTTATTGCTGATTGAGGTTTTGCCTCATCATCCAAACCTTCCAATTCATATTCGCCTGAATGCTTTAAAATTTCACCCCGCCAGCCAACTTCTCTGAATCTGATTTGTGACAGGAAGTCCTCAACTTTTCCATGAATCGGATAGTCTCCAACCAGAACATCCCTGTTGATGTTTACATGAATGAAATTGTCTGGCACTGCAGGCAATGTCCTTTCGCTTGCCTTGATTCCAAGACCTATTATGCAGTCTGCATTTTCAAATGCATATTTTGCCTGAGGGTTTGCACGTATTCCGCACAGTCCCAAACTCAAGTCATCGGTTTCACAAACTATTCCCTTGCCGTGGAATGTTGATGTGGCCGGAATGTTGTATTTGTGAACTATTTCATTGATGAGCTTTTCCTGGCTTATTGCCCCTGCGCCCAGGATAAGCAATGGCCTTTCAGCTGAATCGATCAGTTCCTGAGCCCTTGTGATGTTTGACATGTCATCCTCACATAGGTAGCACAGGTCAAAATCGTCAAATTCCTCCTGAAGGAGGACATCCTTTGCAAGATTGATATGAATCGGACCCTTTGGAATGGTCTTTAGCTCATAAATTGCTGCCCTTAAGACATACATTGCCTCTGTTCCGTTCAATGGATTGTATGATGCTTGTGTGATGTGCTTGAGGATTTCAAACTGAGGGGTTGTCTGGAAGTGGTCGCTTCCCCTGTATTTCAACTCATTGTCCCCGGTTAAAATCAACATTGGAACATTGTCCTTATATGCAGTGGCCACTGCCATTGTGGTGTTCAGCGCTCCAGGTGAAGCGGTAGTGATGCAGACTCCAATCTTTCCGCTTGAACGTGTGTATCCGTCTGCTGCATGAGCTGCCGCCTGTTCGTGTTTTGTCAGAATATGGCAGACATTGGAATTTGAGAGGGCCTTGTATAAAGGCATTATCTGCTCGCCAGGAATTCCAAAGACTGTATCTATTCCCTCCTCTTCAAGGATTTTTACAATCTTATCGGCAACGTTCACTCTTTAGCCTCCTGATATGACCCGTTGTACTCTCCTGAACCTTCAACCGGAAAGACAACTGCCTGAGCGATTCTGTCTCCAGATTTTATTTGATATTCAAATTCACCATGATTGTATATCATGAACATCAATGTCCCGTAAAATCCCGGATCTCCAACTGCAGTTTGAACTGATATGAATGATCTTAAAAGTGTTGAGCGTGGGAGATAAAGCATTGTGTATCCCTTTGGAATCTTGATTTTCCTTTTGATGCTTGCAAGGTAAGCAGTATGAGGTTTCAGGGTGTAGATTTCACCTGGAAGCTCTTCAATTTCAGGAAGTGTTTTTTCATTGTCAATCAGGGCCCCTCCGGTTTTCTGGACATATATCTTATCCAATTCCAAATCGATTCCAGAAGGCTGGACCAAATCCGCAAAATCAGGGAACAGTTTAACTAGTTCTTTTTCACCAAGCATATTATCAAATCCTTATAATAATTTATATATTTGATTTGGTTAATATAATAAATGGTGATTAAAAATGCCAGTAATTACAATCGGTGGAAACGACGGAATAAGTGTTGAGAAAAAAAGAGAAATGGTTAAAAAAGTTTCAGAGGTAGTGGCTGAAGCATATGACTTGCCTATTGAGGCAATCACTGTATTGGTTCAAGCATATCCTAAGGAAAGCATCGGCGTTGCCGGTGAACTTTTAAGCGACAAGGAATAATTTGAATTAAGTGGGGAGTACAATGACAAACTCCCCGAATAGTTCAAACCAAAAAAGAACTAGTATTTGAATAAGTCAAATACAATATAATTTATACATCTCTTTTAATATAAACATCTTGATTTTTTGAAATTAGATTTAGCTCGATTAGCTCATCGAGGTTTTTCTGGATTTTTTCTGTGAAGTTTTTTGACCTGTATCTTTGAAGTGATTTTTCAAGGCTCTCAAGTGTGGAGTTGTCAACAGCATCTTGAACTATTTTTTGCCAAGGGGTTAATGTGAAGATCACATCCATTGGATTGCCTGCATTTTCAAGTTCCCAATTTTCATCCTTAACCTTGACATCGAAGAGGTCCTCCAATTCGGGAATCTTGTCTTTCAGCTCATCAAGGTGAGGGTGACTTGCAAGTCCAAGTTTGTGCTTTGAGATTTTTGTGATGAATTCCTCATGAACCCTGTCAAGATCAATTTCATCAGATGATGAGAAAGTGGCCAACACATATACCCTGCCATCTATAATTTCCACTATCTTATAACATTTATTTTCCTCATCATGCATGATTTGTGAAAATGAGGTTATGTCCCACATGTTGTCCATCAGATGGTTTCTCACAAATTCCGCATCCGAAAGCTCATCGTAATATCCGAAGACATAATCATCCCCGGCAATCTGCTTTTTGATGATGAATGTGTCGAAAATTTTTGTTATGTTCAGCCCGTATTTTGAATTGTTTGGATTTCGGACACGTTTTCTGATTAACCTTTGGACGGTTTCGTCAGTTGGCTTTTTCTTGAACTTTGCTATGATGTGGAGTTTTTCATCTATCACCGCAGTGATGATGTAGGTGTCCTCGACCTTTTGAATCTCATCAATCGAATCCAAATCCCAATTGTTTTCAACCAAAAGGTCCCTTGCAAAAATCGCATCATCAAGACTTTGAAATTTTCCATATCGCCTTGAACTTTTGTTGATAACAAATGATGTTTTATTTTCACGTATGTATTTTTCACTCATCGTTATGATATATGTTTGAATATCTAATAAAATTTTTCATCAAAGAGAGGTAGATTTCAAGTGTAAAGGCCTAATTTTACTGATTAATTTAAAAAAACTAAAACTATACCTTAGATTATTCAAAAAATGGTTAATTAATTGCTTTGAATGTATTTATATTAAATTTCAACAGACAGAGGATTATATTGAAAACATGGCTAAAAATAGGACTTACTCACAATGAATTTTTTTACAGTAAATGACAATTAGGAAGTTAAACTCCATATGGTTAACTCATCAGACCCAACTTAAGGACATGAGTAATTTTAATATCAATAAGATGAAATCAAGCTCAATTGTTAGGATTCGTGAAAATTTGTAAAAATTATATTGCAAAGTGAGAATTCCAGTGATAATGTAATGTATTTATTGCATTTTGAAAATAGCTTTAAAATTCAAATTTTAGAAAAATGAATACCTGGCCAACTCCGTTAATGAAAGTGAGGAATAATTTATCGATAAACCTCATAAAAACAAAAATAAACGATTTACTGTAATGAAAAATTTTTTCAATAACTCACCCAAAACGGGTAAAAACGATAAATTTGAATCCAGGTGACAGTGCGTAATCATCACCAACATGAAATGATATACGGACAACCTATACATAAGATTAAATTAAGTTACAGCAACTGGAGAAATAGTCGATTTTTTGATGATGATTTCAAGGAAAATCCTTTAAAAAAAAATGAAAAATAAAAAAATAATAGAGTTGTGAAACTCTATTTTTTAACCTTAACTGTTCTTTTAACAGTGTCCTTAAGGTATGTTGCCTGATAAGTCACTTTTTTGCCTTTCTTAAGCTTTTTCAAGACATTCTTTTTAATAACTACCTTAGCCACACCTTTCTTATTGGTCTTTACCTTGTAGGTTTTCTTGTTGAACTTGAACTTGACAACCTTGCCTTTCGCTTTCTTGCCGTTTATCTTCAATTTGGACTTGATGACTAGCTTTTTGACGGACCTTTTCACTTTTGCCTTTTTAAGGGTCAATTTGACCTTTGGTTTTAACACTTTGACATCATAGTAATAGAAAATGTCCTCAAATCCGTCTGCACCATAATAGCCAACTTCAATCTCATGTTCGCCTCTCTTAAGGTTTTTGAGGTTGTACTTGGCGACACCGTCCTTGATTGCAACCTTATGGTTCTTGCCGTCAATGTTGACTATGATATATCCTTTGCAGTCCTTAGGCACCTTGGCCTTGATGTACTTGTTTTCACCTTCACGGAACTTGTATTCAACAGTGATGTCCGGAGACACATACACTTGATAAAAGTTATCTGATACATTGTAGTCGTTTCCGGTGTAATTCACGCCAATATTGTAAATTCCCGGTTTGAAAGAATCAATCCTGACTTCAGCATAACCGTTGGACATTTTTATTGTCTTGAACACTTTGCCGTTTATGGTGACAACCAAATTGCCTTTTGCATCATTAGGCAATTTCAAATATAGCTTGGATTGGTCCTTATAGACCACGTCCATCGGACAGATCACCTCATACTCCACTGTCAGGTTATATGTTCTGGACAATGGGTAGAACTTGTCGTTGCCTGCAAATGATACGTTTAGCAGGTGATTGCCTTGAGAGAGCTTTGAGACATCCACTTCTATTTCATTGTTCACTATATATTTTGAACGCTTGAACGGATATTTGACGCCATCGATAGTGACGGTGAGCAGCTTGTTGTCCAATGTGTCAGGAAGCATTATCTCAAGGATATTCTTCTCGCCGTATGTGAAATAATACGGATAGACGTCAAAGTCGTATGTGAAGTTGACCTTTTGAGTTTTTGTCCTTGTGAGGTCCTTGCTTGAAAATACCACCTTCACCTCGGTATTTGTGTACTTGATGAATTTTTCAAGAGACAGCACATAGTAATTATCATCGGATTTTGATGTTGAAACCAGCTTGCCGTCAATGTAGACCTTGACTGTTCCGGCAACATCTTTTAATGTCTGTACGCTTATGCAGTCGTCATGGCCAATATTTATGGTCTTTGGAATATTGATTACCACATCAGTGACCGTGAAATTGAATGTCTTATTGTACGGACGATAATACTTATCCCCAAGATAAACTACCTTGAATGTGTGATTACCCAATGACAGTTTTGAGAATGGATTTTCCTTCCATGAGAAAATCGGCATTGCTTGAGTCCTGTTAATCAACCTGTCGTCAATGTAAAACTCCACTGTGCCGTTTGCTGACCTTGGAAATGTGATCATTCCAGAGTGAGGGTCATTTTTAAGAATTTCCTCAGGGAAATTCAGATAATTGTAATCCGGAGAGAACCTCATGACCTTCAGCGGAGTTGTAAGATTCAGATTGATGTTGTTGTAGAATGCACTTACCTTATAGGAAGTATAGTCAATCGGAGGCCATATTGATGCGATTACATAAAACCTCTTTTGAGGAAGCTTTATCGGAATCTTGAATGACTTTTCGGTGATTGTCTGATTGTATATAACCTCATCGTCTATCATGACGCTGAAATCCCCTTCGGAATCATCAGGCAATTCAACCTCGATGTCTGTCAGGTTTTCCTGCCACATCACCTCATCATATGTGACGTTGACATCCTCAACAATTGGTTTTTCATCAGCCAAATTGTCAATTGTGACATTTTCAGTAGCATTCACTGCGCCAATAATTAAAAAAACAAGAATTGTTAATATTAGGGCATTGACAACTTTCATAATTAATAGTATGCATTCAAATTATAAATAAGTAACTAACATCATATGTAAAATATATATTTAATTAAAAATAAACAAATTGCATTTAAAGGCGATGAATACTACAATATGGCAACCAAAACAGTTAAATCAAAATCAAATGCCCAGGAGTTTTTTAAACTCCTTCTTTTTATTTTTAATGAATATTGCGAGATATAATATGCGGAACTTATTTTATGCATCTAATCTTTTACCTGGACGAAAGCATTACAACATCCCAGCAAAATTTATTCCGATTTAACTTAATTTATTTTAATAGTAACATTTATTCGTACTTATTTTATAATATTAAAACAATAATATTGCTTTAAACTCATATCAAAAGATTTATATTCATTAAAACTTAAATTAAAGAATAATTAACAAAATTCAGAGGTGAAAATTAATGAGATTTCACGAAGATACGATCTTCAAGATTGAAGGTCAAAAATACGGACAGGAACTGATAGAAATCATGAACATTGAAGGAAAAATCCTGAAAGTGCACCAGACCGAGTATGGAATCGTCGACCCAAAAATGTACAAGCCAGATCTTGTTTTTGAACTGGAAGACCGAATAATAATCCTTGAATTTCAAAGCAGCTATGTGGACGTTAACGACAAGCGAAGATTTCGCTTTTACAGTGCAATTATAGACCAGGTCAAGGTAAAATCCAAAAAGCCAATTGAAGTGCATGTCCTAAGCACAGTAGAGCCTGAAAAGACCAAATGCTATAAAATCAATCCAGATTCCCGCTTTCCGATATATATCCATTCCCTAAAAAGCATTGATGGAGATAGATTTATTAACAAGATGAACACTAAAATAGAACATGAAGAGTACTTCACTGAAAAAGAATTGTTAATGACAACATTGTTTTGCTTCATGAAAAGCACGCAAGATGTGGAGAAGAAAATCCTTGATTCAGCAGAATTAATAAGCAGTATTCCAGGATTAAAAAAAGAGATGGCACAATTCGCCAAAGGAATAGTGCTTATGTTATGTGACAAGTTCGTTAAAGATGACACATTAAATTATAGAATAACAAATCTAGTAGGTGGAAACATGGAAAACGTAGAAAGATATGCACAAGACAGAGTAGATGAAAACAACAAACAAATCATAATTAAACTAACCGAAAAAGGATTTACAACAGAAGAAATAATCGAAACACTAAACGTAAGCAAAGACTTCATCGAAAAAACACTCGCCAAATAAACCACAAAAACCCAAAATCCCTACGAAATCACAGGTGTAAACATGGAAAACGTAGAAAGATATGCGCAAAAATATACACAAGACAGAGTAGATGAAAACACCAAACAAATCATAATTAAACTAACCGAAAAAGG
>NZ_JAGAXX010000020.1 GCF_017940815.1 Methanobrevibacter sp. | reverse complement strand
GTCTGCGGTGAAATAAATCACGGATTAGGTCGTGATGAAAGAGAATGGGAATGCCCACACTGCCACAGCATAAATCAAAGAGATGTTAACGCTGCAAAAAATATTTTAGACGAAGCTCTACGCGCCACTGGTTCAATGGTACTATGCTTAGTAGATTTCATACCAATTGGTCAAGACAAATTCGAATATTATTACGAATGGAAAGGCCTTGACAAAACAATAGGTATGGCCTAAGAATCTCCAGCTTCTACAAGCTGGAGAGGTTCAAGAACATAATAATCTAATGCAACATATGTTGCAAAACTTTATATATCATATGTACCATAACAAATAATAAAATGCAACATATGTTGCATATTATGGTGAGTATATGGATTATCATGAAATATCAAATATCATTAAAGAAAGCCTAAACCTTAAAACCAGTCCAGTTAGTGTAAAATTATTTGAAAAGGAAAAGGATGCTGAAAAAATTTTTGAAAAAACAGATAAGATTATGCATTGTCAAGCAATAATAACTGCAAGTAAAGGAAAATCATTTTATGGAACCATAGCCGAAATTGGATGTCCAATTGGAGCAGGAATTTTGGGTCTAAATGAACTACCTGAAAAAATACTTAACGGATCACAATTCAATAAAATGAATGTGACATCATCACAGGAAAGCGGAAAAGCATTAATTGATTCAGTTGCTAAAAACCAAAGAATAGAATCCATTGCATACATGCCTTTGGAAGATTCAAAAATAGAACCTGACGTTGTTGTAATAATTGCTAAACCCAGACAGATTTTCGATTTAATAAGGGCTAATGCATATCAAGAAGGAAAGAGAATGGACAACAGCGTTGGAGGAACACAATCACTATGCGGAGACATTGTAATCAATTCAATTCAAACAAATGAACCACATATCTCATTTGGCTGTATGGGATCACACATGGCAACAGAACTCTCACAAGACCAGGCAATAATCGGAATACCAATATCCAAAATTGAAGAAATAACTAATTCATTAACTATATTACATAAAAGGTAGAATATCATGAAATTTAAATTCAATACTCCATTAACTGAAGGAAAGATAATCAAAAGAAACAGTCAATTCACCTTGGATGTTGAAATTGAAGGCACCATTGAAAAAGTGCATTGCCCGACAACAGGACGGATTGGAAATATTGATTTAAAAAATGTGGCAGGATTACTCTCCAAAAGCGACAATCCCAAAAGAAAAACAAAATACACATTAGAGGCAATATCAGTCAGCAATCTCAACAGAAAAAATAAAACATGGATTGGAATAAATCAAATAGCTTCAAACAAATATATTGAGTTGTTTTTAAAAAATCATCTTCTTGATGAGATGCTTCCAGAATATAATGAGATTAAAAGGGAAGTTACTCTTGGAAAATCCAAATTGGACTTTTTAGTTGGAAACACATATCTTGAGGTTAAAACTCCTCTGCAAACATTACAAATAGAATACGATACAGATATTAAAACAAAAAAAGTTTCATCATTTTCATCAACTGACAGATTCGTAAAGCATATCAATGAACTTGCAGACAGTCTTGAAAATAATGAAAAGGCAATACTTCTCAATACATTTCAATATGACAATCCAGGATATGAAATTTTAAATCCAAGTACAAATTATAGTGAAGTCAGCGAAAATGTGGACAGATGCATTGAAAAAGGATTGGAAATCTGGCAGGCCAATATGAAAATAGACCATGAAGGTGTGGAATTACTCAAATACTGGAATACTACATCAAACTTCAGGAGGGTAAAATGAAAAGTAAGGATAAAATCGTTCAAAGTCTAATTGAACTAATGAAAACACATGAATTTGAAGAAATCACTGTAAAAGACATATCTGGACTTGCTGAAGTTAACCGATCAACATATTATCGTAATTTTAAATCAAAAGAAGATATCATAAAATACAAGTTAGAATCAATGATGGATGAATACATAGAAGAATTTAAAAGCAAACATGATAAAACAAAAGAAATTTATATCCGAACAATTCTTGAAACGTTTCTGAAACATGATGAATTTTTAAAAATCATACATAAACAAAATCAAAGCTACATCCTGCAAAAAGTACTCGTCAATTACTTTGGCGACGTATTGAAAGACACCTCTAAAAAGGAAAGATATCAAGTCTATTACCATATCGGAGGAATTTACAACTTTACAATATGCTGGATTGAAAATGACATGAATGACCAACCGGAATGTCTTGCAAAAATAGGTGCGGAGATAACATCAAATATTGAACCGTATTTGCTTAAATAAACTCTTATTTAAAATAAAAATCATCATGTAACTACATGACATCCACTAAATTTCATCACCCAATAGGAAGTCCAGGATATTCCTATGCTTTATTCCGTCCCTAGACATGTCAAATTCATCTGTTGATATGACATATTTTGGATAGTTATCCTTAACCATAAGCAATGGTCTGAATTCCCTTTCAATGACGTCTTCATGAGTCAATTCCCGTGTTACCTGAACATAGATTTTTTCACCCATCTTTTTGCAGACAAAATCAATCTCATAATTTCCAACACAACCTATGGTTACTTCATATCCTCTTCTTAAAAGTTCAAAATAGACTATATTTTCCATTATTCTGCTGTTGTTGATTTGATTTCTGCCAATGCGCACTTGGTTAAATCCTTGATCAACACAATAATATTTTTCATTAATGGACAGTATTTTCTTGCCTTCCAAATCTTCCCTTTGCACTTTATACAAGAGACATGCATTTGTAAGATACTCCAAGTAATTGTAAATGGTTTTTGGAGAAACCTTGATTTTTTCTTTTGTGCGCAGATAATCTGAAATGCTTTTTGAAGAAACTATTTTTCCGGTGTTGTCCAGGATAAAGTCAACTATTCTTGTAAGCAGACCAGCATCTCGAATATTGTATCTCTCGATTATGTCCTTTAGGAATATTGAGTTGAAAATATCGTTCAAATATTCTGTTTTATCGATATCAGATTCAAGAGACAATAGAAATGGAAATCCACCATAAATCAAATAATCAGCAAATGCCTTTTTATTAGGAAGTGTTTTTTTATAGTCCAAATATTCCTTAAATGAAAATGGGTACATCTTGATTTCCATATATCTTCCAGCCAAATGGGTGGCCAGTTCACCGGACAATAATTTTGAATTGGAACCTGTCAAGTAGATATCACAGTCATAATCCACTCGAAAGCTGTTGATTGACTTTTCCCACTCGTCAACATTTTGAATTTCATCAAAGAACATGTAAATTTTGCCATTAATGTCTTTTGTCAAATCCCCTACAAGCAAGTCCAATTCACGAGGATTTGAAACATTCCTATATTTGGCACTTTCAAAATTGATGAGAAGAATATTTTCCTTGCCGATTCCTCTTTTAAGCAGTTCATCTATGATTAAATTAAACATGTAAGACTTTCCGCAACGCCTTACACCAACAATGATCTTAATGATGTCCTTATCAATTAATGAAGAAATTCTATTCAAATACAAATCTCTCTTTACCATAATTATACTTATGAAATTATTAACATATAAGTTTATGTTTTTTAAAAAATAAAAATTATAAACTTATATGAATATTGATTTTATAATAAAAAAAATTATTGTAGTATAAGTTAATGAATTTTTAAAAATTAAAATTATTATATTATAAATCTACAAATTAAAATAATCTGGTTTGTGCATCAATATAGCTAGGTTCACTAACCTCTTTTACAACATCACCTTCTTTAACCTCACCAATCAGCAATGACGAATTAGATTATGCAATTTTGATTCGTTTTTTACCAGATCCATATTGACATAGCAATACCTGTATTTAGCCATGCATGAAATATATGTTCCAAGATTCTTCAAAATATAAAAACTTTTAATTCCTCACAATTTTTCACGAAAAAATAAATTTTAATTTACCTTTATTTTTATTTATACTGATTTTAATATTGTTTTTTGATTATAAATAGATTTATATACTGTTAATTTTAAATTAATAATCAATTTAATTCATTGAGATTATTTAACTGCAGGAAACAATTTTAATAAATAGTATTTTATATAAAACTATTTGTTTAATTAAATTAAAATAGTATTTTATATAAAACTATTTATGTGATTAACAAATAATAGTTTTTTATAAACATATCTTGTTGAGGCATGAATATGGTAAACCGAGAATTATATTTAGAAAAAATTTACAATTTTATGGACAAAGAAGTGATAAAAGTAATAACCGGCATGAGACGTTGCGGCAAATCTTATCTGTTCAAATTAATAATCCAGGAACTTAAAAAAAGAGGAATAAATAAAGAAGATATTCTACTGATAGATTTAGAATTGCCAAAATACAACCAAATAAAATCACGAGAACAACTAGATAAAATTGTAGTTCCATTCATCGAATCCCATGAAAACAAAGTTTATTTATTATTTGATGAAATCCAAAATGTTAAAGATTGGGAAGTGAGTATCAACAGTTACTACAAACTAGAAAACACCGACATATACATTACAGGATCCAACTCAAAATTAATGTCGAAGGAATTTGCAACATTATTAACAGGAAGATACATTAATATAGAACTGTATCCATTTTCATTTAATGAATTTCTAGATTATAAAAAAGAATTAAATCACCCTCCATCAATAACAAATGAACTAAATAGTGATTTAGAAAACTGTTTCGAAGAATATCAGCAATATGGTGGAATACCTCTTACCATATCATCTCAAAAGGATAAGGAACTAGTGCTAAATGGAATATACTCTTCAATAATCTTAAATGACATAGTTGAAAGATATGAAATAAGAAATGTGGGATTATTCAATAGAATCGTAAAATATATAATTGAAAACACGGGAAATTTAATATCCGCAAATGCATTATACGAATACTTAAAACATGACAAACTAAAAATTACAAAATCAACAATCTACAACTACTTAACATATCTTGAAAATGCATACTTAATTGCAAAAGCATCCAAAGAAGACCTTGTAGGAAAAAAAGAGATTATAGGCTCTGAAAAATATTATTTACTCGACACAGGATTTTACAAATCACAACTTGAGGAAAAACAAAGAAACATAGGTCACATTTTAGAAAACATAATATTCATCGAATTAAAAAGACATAGTTATAAAATAACAATCGGAAATATAAATAACCATGAAATAGACTTCGTATGTAAAAAAAATAATAAAAAAATGTACATACAAGTCACATATTTACTGGAAAACGAGGAGACAATAGAAAGAGAATTCAAACCATTATTAATGATTAAAGACAATTATCCAAAATACGTATTATCAATGGATAGAACTCTCCAACCTCAACACGGAATTAAACACATGAACATCATAGATTTTTTGAAAAATTTTAACCATGATGAAATATTCTAAAATAATCTGGTTTGTGTGTCAATATAGCTAGGTTCATTGACCTCTTTTACAACATCACCATCTTTTACCTCACCAATCAGCAACGGTGAATCAGGATTATGCAACTTTTGGTTCCTTTTGACCAGCTTCATGTTGCTGTTGGCATAATACAATTCAAATTATCTACTACTTTTTCGATTTTTGTTTGATAGAATACGAACAAATAATGCTCGAAAAGTAGGTGAATTATCTACTACTTTTAATAAAAACAAGTATTATCTATCTTCAAAATAATTATTTAAAAACCAAAATGAGTTTATCAACTCAGAGTTGATAAACTCCCTAACAAAGGACATACTTCCTAAAAAGAGTATGGTTTCCAGGATGTTAAATCACTTCATTATCCCTTAAAAAATCAATTAAATTCAAATGAATTATTCCATCATGAGACATATCCACATCATCCATGGTTATTACGTATTTCGGATAATTATCTGTGATATTCATTAATGGTTTAAATTCTCTTTCAACAGTTTCTTCACTTGCCAATAAATAAGAAACTTGAATATAAATGGGTTTGTTTTGTTTTTTGCATACAAAATCCACTTCCAGGCTATCAACTTTACCGATGGTGATTTCATATCCCCTTCTTAAAAGTTCCAAATAAACAATATTTTCGATTACACGAGTGATATCACGTTGATTATTTCCTATTATTGCCTGTCTAAAACCCAAATCACATAGATAATATTTTTCATCATATTTTAATATTCTTTTACCCTGTAAATCTTCACGCTTTACCTGATAAATCAAGCATGCATTTTCAAAGAATTTCAGATAATTATAAATTGTATTTACCGATAAGTTTACCATGTCCTGCTTTAGCCTTTTATGAATTTTATTTGCGGAAAATGGCTGGCTAATGTTATACATTACAAATCTCATAATCCTTTCCAACAAGTCGACATTTTTAACATTATTTCTTTGAATTATATCTTTAAGGACAATTGAATTGTATAAATCAATTAGAATTAATCTTTTATCATCACCCCGATAGTCAAATGTTGAAGGCATGCCTCCCTCTTCCAAATATCTGTAAAAATGAGATTTAAAATCAGAAGTAATTTCATAGTAATCAAGATATTCCCTAAAAGAAAATGAATATATGTTTAATTCCACATAGCGGCCGGACAAATATGTGGCAAATTCTCCAGACAATAATTTTGAGTTTGATCCAGTAAGGTATATGTCATAATTTTCTTTTGCAAAGTAAGAGTTGATTAATTTTTCCCATTGGGGAACAACCTGTATCTCATCAAAAAATAGATAAATTTTGCCTTCAATATTTTCAGTTTTATGAGATATGAACTCTTCAAGCTTTTTAATATTATCTATTTCAAAATAATCACTTAATTCAAAGTTGATCCAAACAATATTATCTTCAGGTATTCCTTGTTTTATTAATGAATCAATAATTTGTTTTAATATGGTTGACTTGCCGGAACGTCTTGTTCCTATTAAAACTTTAATGATATGTTTATTTACAAAAGGATTGATTTTATCAATATAATCTTTTCTTTGAATAATCATTAAAATCACACTTCTTGTTATAATTATTAATTTATCATAACTACCATATAAAGTTTTCAGTATAATGAAAAGTAAATAATAAAACCAATATTATTTTCAGTTAAATGAAAACCAATATGAAAATTAGAAATAAATTTCAAACCAATGAAATTAAAAATATAAATATTGAAAGTAAAGAAATCAAATTAATCTTTGTTGCATATCTTGGTTCATTAACTTCATTTACAACATCACCCCATTTAACATCCCCAATCAGCAGAGGCGAATTTGGATTATGTAACTTCTGGTTCCTTTTGACCAGCTCCATATTGACGTTGGCATAATAACATTAAATTTATAATCTCTTCTAATTAAATTTCATCACTCAACAAGAAGTCTAAGATATTCATATTTCGTATTCCTCTCTTGACATATTAAACTCATCAATGGATATTATATATTTTTGGATAATTGTCCTTAACCAGAATCATGGGAGGAATTCCCTTTCAATTGTTTCTTCATGAAAAACCTATATGGATAAGTATAAGTTAACAAATTTTAAAAAATTAAAATTGTTGCATTATAAGTTTACAATTTGATTAACTTCTAAAAGCAGTCAATGGTTCAGACTTGTTAAAACTTCTTCAATGAAATATTCATGAATTAAAGTGTCCTCTGTTAATTCTGGATGAAATGAAATTGCAATGTTGTGTCCTTGCTGAATGGCTATTATTTCACCATCAAATTCTGACAATATCTTAATATCATTTTTGGACCCATCATAAGATTCAAGTGCCGGTGCTCTAATAAACACACCAGAATACTTTTGATTTAATATTTCAATTTCCGCTTCAAATGAATCCTTCTGCCTTCCATAGGTATTTCTTTTAACAGTTATGTCCATAAGTTCAAGTAGCGGCTGGTTGAAATCTGTTTTTTTGCCAAGAAGCACCATTCCAGCACAAGTTCCAAAGACAGGAATATTATTTTCTTTAATAACTTTATCAATACCCCTTTCCTTAATGAGCTTGCCAATTACAGTACTTTCCCCACCAGATATGATTAATCCATCACATTTTTCAACATCATCACTGTATCTTACTTCTTCCACTTCTATATCGAGTTTTAAGTTTTCAACAGTTTTTCTTGTCATGTCAAAGTGTTCTGAAACTGCACCCTGAAGATTTAGGATTCCGATTTTTACCATCTAAGCACCTTAAAAAATAATTAAAAATATGAGGAATTTTAAATTCCCCTGTCCTGCATTCTGTCGGATTCGCTCAAAGTTGACATTTCCAGACCTTTCATGGCTTCGCCCAATCCTTTGGATACTTCCGCCAATACTTCAGGCTTGTCGTAATTTGCAGTTGCTTCAACTATTGCTTTTGCAAATGCTTCAGGATTGTTTGACTTGAATATTCCTGATCCCACAAAAATGCCGTCGGAACCTAACTGCATCATGAGTGATGCGTCAGCAGGTGTTGCAATTCCTCCTGCAGCAAAGTTGACAACAGGTAATTTGCCCAATTCTGCAGTTTGCTTTACAAGTTCAATTGGAGCTTCGATGTTTCGCGCATATTTCCAGAGTTCCTCTTCCTCCATTCCCTGTATTGTTCTGATTTCTCCCATCACCATTCTCATGTGGCGAACTGCTTCTACAATGTTTCCTGTTCCAGGTTCTCCTTTGGTACGAATCATAGCTGCACCTTCGTCAATTCTCCTTAGTGCTTCACCAAGGTTACGTGCACCACATACGAATGGTATTGTAAATTCCTTTTTGTTAATGTGATATTCTTCATCTGCAGGTGTCAACACTTCACTTTCATCAATCATGTCAACTCCTAGGGTTTCCAATATTTGCGCTTCTGCAATATGACCTATTCTTGCCTTTGCCATTACAGGGATGGATACTGCATCAACCACCTCTTCAACAATTGTTGGATCAGCCATTCTGGCCACTCCCCCAGCTGCACGAATGTCTGCAGGTACCTTCTCAAGTGCCATTACTGCCACCGCCCCTGCATCTTCTGCAATTGAAGCCTGTTCTGCATTCACTACGTCCATAATGACTCCGCCTTTTGTCATTTTGGCAAAACCTTCCTTTAACACATCTGTTCCCTTTTCTACCATGTTAATTTCTCCGCCATAATATAATATAACAATTGATATTATTTATTTTAATAATATATAAATGTTAAGTTTTTACATAACATGTTTTAAATGAAATCGAAGAAGTTTAAAACTTCTTCATCTTTATTTTTAATAATTTTTAAACATTTCGCTGAAAAAAGTAATATTAAAAATTCAAATTAATTGATAACCTCTAGAACTTACATATAACTAAAATAACTTTTGTTGTGCATCAATATAGCTGGGTTCATTGATTTCCTTTACAACATCACTATCTTTAACATCCCCAATCAGCAAGGGCGAATCCATATTGTGCAACTTTTGGTTCTTTTTGACTAGCTTTATGTTGCTGTTGGCATAGCAATATCTGCACCCGTGCATGCAAGTGTTATATAATCCAATATCCCTTCCCATTAAACAGTTGCACTCGCGATTCCTATATTTTCCTTTAGGCACTTTTAGATTATTTCCAATAGCCTTCTCAAGCACATGTTGGGTCATGCATCCTGTGGAGTCGAAGCCGAACCGATCAAGCAATGTTCCCTCGACACATGTCTTCATCTGAATGCCATATTCATCAGCGATTCTTGCAAAGTTTTCACCTATGACCAATCTCTCTTCTGTAGTAACCTCACGGGCTTCGGGAAAATTCCTCAATACCTTCTGGTACAAATCTATGAAGCTTATTGTGCAGTCTGATGTGTATTCATGAAGCTCTGATGCCATCTCCTCGAACTTGTCGATGTGGAAATCCAATGAGTATTTCTCAGTGATGAAAATCGGATCATATCTCCAGGACACTCCGTTGATTCCAATTGTCTCGGACAACTCCTTAAATGTCTTGATGACCTTTTTATAATCAGGAACATTCACTTCAATGTCCTTTCCGTAAGGGGTTATTGTAGTGAACCAGAATTGTCTATATTCAGATAATTTATCCAAGTTTCTTACCAATGGCTTTGGATTTTTGGAGCAGAAGCATATGCAGTCAACTGTCTTTGGGTCGAAATTATATCTGTAAATCTGATTGTTATAAGGATTCTTGCTCAATACAAAGCCTTCATCAATTCTTTTCAAGAACCATTTGTGAAAAAAAGCGGGAATGTCAGTTCTTGTGCCTGTATTGAGTATCATGAAAAAAAAGAAAAGGTAAAAGAGATTATAAATCTCTTCCGAAAATGTGTACAGCTGCAGTACCTCCGGTACCACCGATGTTGTGGGTCATACCGATTTCTGCACCGTCCACTTGGCGTCCTCCTGCTTCTCCTCTGAGTTGCCATACTACCTCAGCAGCCTGAGCGATACCTGTAGCACCTAATGGGTGTCCACGTGCCTTAAGACCACCGGAAGTGTTGATTGGGAAGTCACCGTCGATTTCGGTTTGTCCTTCTTCGATAGCTATTCCACCTTTACCTTTTTCGGCAAATCCTAAGTCTTCAACTGCTAAAAGTCCGTTGATTGAGAAACAGTCGTGCACTTCAGTCAAGTCAATGTCTTTAGTTGTCACTCCTGCCATTTCATAAGCTTTTCTGGAAGCAACTTTGGTAGCTTCAATAGTAGTAAGATCTTTTCTATCATGTAAGGTCAATGTTCCAGAAGCTTGTGCAGAAGCCTTTACATAAATTGGAGTGTCAGTGTACTTTTTAGCATCTTCAGCAGGAACCATTACGACAGCAGCTGCTCCGTCACTTACAGGGGAACAGTCTAAAAGGGTCAATGGGTCTGCAACCATTGTTGAGTTCAATACCTTATCAACAGTCACCTCAAATGGGAATTGTGCATTTGGGTTTTTGGATGCGTTTTTATGGTTAATCACTGAAAATTGTGCCAATTGCTCACGGGTGGTTCCGTATTCATGCATGTGCCTTTTTGCAATCATCGCATATAATGATGGGAAAGTAGCACCTTGTTGAGCTTCCCATTCCTTATCGGAAGCTGTAGCAATAGCGGGGGTAGCGTCAACCACATCAGTCATCTTTTCAACACCAGCAGAGATTACAACATCATGGAATCCTGATGCAACAGCCATGATTCCTTGCCTTAAAGCTAGACCACCGGATGCACAAGCAGCTTCTACTCTTGTGGTTGGAACTGGGTTTAAACCCATGTGGTCGGAAATAAGTGCTGCAATGTGTTCTTGTTCTACGAATAATCCTGAGGACATGTTTCCTACGAACATTGCTTCAATTGAAGCACCGTCAATTTCTGCATCATTAATAGCCTTTACACCTGCTTCAGCAATTAAATCTCTGAATGATGAATCCCATAATTCACCGAATTTTGTTTGTGAAACTCCTATAATCGCAACATCTCTCATATTCAAGCCCCCTTACATTTTAATTTTGCCTTTGAATTTAGCGTACACAGCATAATCAACGTATGTTTTTTGATCGATGATTTCTTGTGTTTTTGGAGCTAATTCTCTTCTTTCAACAATTTCATCTTTAACAGTGATTGTAAAACCGTCACTTCCTGCACCTGATCCGTATGAGATAACGAAGATGTTATCGCCAGGTTCAGCAACATCCAAGATGTTGGACAATGCCAATGGCACAGCACCGGAATAGGTGTTTCCAATGTTAGGAGTCAATAATCCTTGCTTGATTTGTTCTGATGAGAATCCTAATTTTTTACCAGCCCTAAGGTAGAACTTACCGTTAGGTTGGTGGAAACAAGCGTAATCGTAATCTTCAGGTTTTGAATCAGTTTCCTCGAATAACATTTTTGCTGCACTTAAAACGTGCTTGAAGTATGCAGGTTCTCCTGTGAAACGTCCACCGTGAGATGGATAGTCTTGACCTTCCCTTCTGTAGAAGTCAGGAGTGTCTGTTGTGAAACTGCATGTGTGGTTAATGTCTGCAATGGTGTTTTTTTCACCGATAATGTAAGCAGCACCACCAGCGGAAGCTGTGTATTCCAATGCATCTCCAGGTGCACCTTGAGAGGTGTCAGCACCGATAGCCAATGCATATTCAACCATACCTGATTGAACCAGTCCCATGGACATTTGAATACCAGCGGTACCTGCCTTACATGCGAATTCCAAATCAGCAGCGGTCAATTTTGGTGTAGCACAAACTGCTTCTGCCACAATGGATGCAGTTGGTTTTACTGCATAAGGGTGGGATTCAGAACCTACGTAAACAGCACCAATTTTAGATGGATCAATTTGAGCTCTTCTAAGAGCATATCTTGCAGCGGTCACTGCAATGGTTGCAGTGTCTTCATCAGCAGAAGGTACGGATTTTTCATTAACGACCAAACCGTTTGATAAAGCTACAGGGTCATCTCCCCATACTTTAGCGATTTCTTCTACCTTAATTCTATATGATGGCACATGTGCCCCATATCCTACTATTCCTACCATTAAATCACCTTAAATAATAATCTTAAACGAAATTAAAAATTAATTTAATTATTCATATTATATTTTTATTATTATATATAATTAACTAAAAAATAAGTATTTTTATAAGAAAATAAGAATTTTAAAAAAGAATATTATACAAGATGCAGTCGCCGGGATTCGAACCCGGGTTGTAGGCTTGGAAGGCCCAAGTAATAACCAGACTATACCACGACTGCAGAAAAAATGCGGCGTCCGGGATTTGAACCCGGGTCTCTAACGTGGCAGGCTAGAGTCTTAACCAGGCTGGACTAACACCGCATGAAAACTAACAACAAATAAACTTATGTTTTAATGATATATAAATGTTTGCATTATTGGCAAAAGTTTCATTGAAAATTTAAAACAAAAGCAAAATGAGATTATTATCCCATCTGCTTTCAAAAATAGATCTAATGAATTCCTTTTTCAGCAAGTTTTGCCTTCAACAAACGAATTTCCTTATTCTTATCAGCAATAACTACATTCATACCAGCAATAACAGCATCCTTATCAGCAATAAGCTCATCTTTTTCAGACAATTCATGCTCATATGATTTCCTGATGAAATCAACTTCAAAGTCAATAACATCCCTTAATTTTGACTTGTTAATCTCTGGCTCAATCAACTTTAACAACTCCTCAATTTTGCAATCAAAATTGTGAAAAATTCATTGTCCATTTAAGAAAATCCATTTTTAGCAAGCTTAGCCTTCAACACACGAATTTCCTCATCTTTAGCAGCAATAATCACCTTATTATCAGCAATAATAGCCTCATTATCAGCAATAACTGCATCCTTATCAGCAATAAGCTCATCTTTTTCAGACAATTCATGCTCATATGATTTCCTGATGAAATCAACTTCAAAGTCAATAACATCCCTTAATTTTGACTTGTTAATCTCTGGCTCAATCAACTTTAACAACTCCTTTCCTTTGGCCGTGCAATCAAAATATTTTCTAATCATGATGGATAACGCAAAAGCGATGTTATTTCTAAAAGCGCCATTTAAAGACTTATCAACACTGAATAACCTCGTTATCCTTTCTGTGATTGACATTGCATTATCCTTGGGAGCAAACATTGGCAACAAAGCGATGTCCAATGCCTCATCATCTGTTAACTGCTCTTGATTAGATATTTTCTTTTCTAGATTATTTAATCTTTCGATTATCTCATCTTCTTCCATGTGAATGAAAATTGGCTTTAAGATATCCGAAGGAGTTCTGGAATACTCTTTAACGGATTTTTCATAGCCATCTGTAACAACAACTACAGTAATAACCGGCCGATTGTAATATGTCCTGCTGTAATCTGCATAATCAGCCATTGTTCTGATTTTCTCTTGTGTAACATATGATGACTGGAATTCGATATTGATCAATAACTCACCAATGTCATCGTCATCGGATCTAACCAATATCAACCAATCCATTTCACGTTCCATACCATCCCCAATGATGATGTTTGTTGGAAAATTTCGAACAAACTTACCTGGCAATTTAAAGTAATTCTTAAGCTTTTCAGGCATTACGGTATACAGATACTTGAATGTAATGTCATTAGGATGGTGAACGTCACCGGTTTCAATCATATTTCACCTCAAAATTCATTTTTGAGATTTCATGAAATCCTTTGAAAATTACATATATGAATATAATAGTT
>NZ_JAGAXX010000019.1 GCF_017940815.1 Methanobrevibacter sp. | reverse complement strand
CTGTATTCTAATGTTTTATTGAATACATAACCGGCTGCCCGTAAATTAAAATTCAATTCCCCTTCTAAATCCTCATCAGGGACAAACTCAATCTTATCGGTCAAAATAAACGTTTTATCAACCATAAATAAATGCTCCCCACACTTTATTTTCTTTTTAGACAAAGATGTCATTAATTTTATTTGTATACTCGAAAAAAAAACATGGATTTTAATTATTTTTGATTAAACATCAAAAAAAATATGTTTTCTTTTTCTTATATCAACTTATATACCTTTATAATAAATAGAGTTTATCTAAGAGCATTTGGAAAGTAATACAGTATATTTTTTTATTTTGCAAAAAAATTCTAAAAATTCAACAAACCCCCTTAAAAGTGCAATTCATCTCCCGGCTTAAAGAAGCCGGAGAATTCTTGCACAATAATGTTAAAAGTGACAATCATTTTAATAGCCATTTACCTATTTTAATTAATTCAATACTTCGTGCCAGATGAATTCCGGACCTGCAAGATAGCTGATCAATATTGAGAGCATGCTTACCACCAAAAAGACAATGAACACGCTTAATGGTGTAAACAGGAAGAACAGTATCAATGCAACAATCTCAAGAATGACGAACATTGCTCTTGACTTGCTGGTGTAGCTTAAAATGCCTAAAAAGATTGGAGTTACGATAATCGCCAATATGTATAGGATTGAGTCATATAGGCTTACAATGTTTCCCAAAGGCAATTTTAAAATGACGCTGAAAAGATACATCTCCAAGACAGTCAGGAAATATCCCTGTGCCCCTCCAGCTATTGCCTGTGCAAGGGTATGTTTTTTCAAAAGAACTCTTGACCATATGATTAGTGGATATAACACTCCAATCAATGCACCTATAGGGCCCAAAAGCAATATCAAAGCAGCATTAGGACCTGACAAACCAGTAGTGTGCACGCTTATTTTCCATTTGGTAGTTATTAAAAGCACAACACCTGTATTTACAGAGTAACATAGAAGAAGGCATGTTAAAAAGTTATCCACATTGAATATTAGACAGATTAAAAATCCTATGAAATATGATACGATTCCAACAATCAGAGGCATGTACCTGTCTGACCTGTTTGATATGTCCTTGTCGGTTCCAAGTTTTTTTGCCCAGAACAATATTATTACCATTGGTAATATTGAAGCGAAAATCAATGATATGGCTTCCAATTTAACAAATTTTGTAAAATCGAACTCCCCATTTGTAAAGGATAATGTTAAACAAATTATTAAAAATAACGGTATACAAATGATTGGAGGATTAGTAAATGTTGAAATAGGTTTGGCTATTTTTAATTTATTCATGTTTTTACTTTACATTTTTAAATTAATAAAGATTTTGCAACTTTAGAAAATAATTTAAAGGACGTGATAAATATATATTACTAATAATATAATGGGGATTTTATTGATGAAAATGGAAATTGAATTAACCGATGAGCAATATGAAAAAGTAAATGCATTAAAGGATAATGGAATGAGTGTCGGAGATGCTATCGATGCACTGTTTGAAATGAAAGAGGCAGCTGCAATTCAAACTGACAACATTATTGACAGCAAATTGGAAGAGGTCAATAGGGAAAAGGCTGAATTAGAAGAACGCTTAAGCAAGCTCGATGAGGACATTTCATTATTCACCAAGCTTAAGGATACCTCTATGGATGTCCACCAAAAGCAAAAAATCATAGGAAAGGACTATGGAAGACCTATCCAGACTTATGATGAAACCGTCCAGAACGCCAAACACAAGTTCAAATGGACCAAATCCATCTTTAAGTTATAATCCTTTTTTCTCTTTTTTTAATATTTTTTTTAAATTTTATAATTGTTGTCAGTGCAATAGTTGTCAGTGCAACAGTTTATATATGATAACGACATAATATTATCTTATGAAATCGTTAGTAGTTTATTATTCAAGAACAAACATTACAAAAAAGCTGGCCGAAAATATCGCTGGCGAAATTAACGCAGACATTGAAGAAATCATACCGAAAGTAAACTATTCAGGAAAGATAGGATACGCTCGTGGAGGAAAGGATGCAATCACTGAAAAAATTGTTGAATTGGAACCTCTAAAGTATGATCCTAATGACTATGATGTGATTTATCTTGGAGCTCCGGTATGGGCAAGCAAGGCTGCAAATCCACTGATTTCATATTTAAAACAAAATGAAGGTAAATTCGATAATGTGAAGTTCTTCATGACCGCAGGAAGCAGCGGCTTTGAATCAAGTTTCAAGCAATTGGAATCATATTCAACAAAACCATTGAAGACATTGGCATTAACAACAAAACAGGTCAAAAAAGATGATTATGATTTATCTTCATTCTTAGAGTGAGAACATGTCACTAGAGGAGTTTAAAATAATTGATGCAAAAAAACTTCCATTTGGCAAGCTGATTTCTATTATTGCAAAAAACCAGACACTGTACCTGAATCATCATCTTGAGGAATTGGGCATTAATGCATCACAGTTGCATTTTCTCTTTGAGATTGAACATCAAAAGGAAATAAATCAGGAGAAAATTGCATCCAGATGCAATATAGACAAGGGTTCGGTTGCAAGGTCAATCAAGAAACTTGAAGACAATGGGCTTGTCACAAGAGAGGTTGATGACAATAATCGGCGTCAAAAGAAGGTTCACATAACACCAAAAGGTGAAGAAACCTTAACTCAAGCTAAAGAAAAGCTTGGTGTATGGGAAGATTACTTATTTAACGATATTTCAATTGAAAAAGAGGAGTTACAAATAATTTTAAAAGAGATAGCGATAAAAGCTATAGAGTTTAACAATGGGGAATAACATGGCTAAAAATAGTAATATTGAAATGATAACAGGAGATCCTAAAAAGGCTATTGTAAAATTGGCATTGCCTATGATGCTGTCCATGCTATTGATCATGCTTTACAACATTGCTGACAGTATATGGGTTGCAGGACTTGGGGCAGATGCACTGGCTGCAGTAGGATTCATCACACCATTATTCATGGTATTGGTAGGACTCGGAAACGGAATCGGAGCAGGTGCAAATTCATTAATTGCAAGATATATTGGAGCGAAAAATTATGAGCAGGCAAACAACGCAGCTTTACATGGTATACTCTTGGCTGTAGTTGTATCCATAATCTTTACAGTGATTATCGAAGTGTTCATGGTGCAAATCCTTCAAATGATGGGAGCAGGATCAACCATCCAGTATGCAATGGACTACAGTTACATCATATTCGGATTCCTGATTGTATTTGTATATTCTGGTGTCGCTTCAGCGATTTTCAGGTCAGAAGGGGACATGAGAAGGGCAACAATTGCAATTGCTGTGACTGCTGTAATGAACATCATATTGGACCCAGTGTTCATTTATGTCTTAAACTTCGGTATTGCAGGTGCTGCATGGGCTACAGTATTTTCCGCAATCCTGTCATGCCTTGTAATGAGCTATTGGATTTGGGGTAAAAAGGACCTGTACCTTGATTTATCCTTAAAGAATTTCAACTACTCAACTAAGATGATTACCGATAACCTTCAAGTGGCAATTCCATCAACCCTTGAAAGTTTAGTGTTCTCAATCCTTGCGATAATTATCAACAGTATGCTTGTAATGGCTGCAGACACAACAGCTGTGGCAGTATATACTGCTTCAATGAGAATCGTTCAATTGGCAATGATTCCTTTAATCGGTCTTGGAACAGCTGTATTGACAGTTGCAGGAGTGGCTTACGGTGCACGTAACTATCAAAATCTGAAAACATCCCACTCATATGCAATCAAGTTGGGTTTTACAATTTCAATTGCATTGGGTGCTGTGATGTTTATTTTCTCATCACAAATCGCTACAATGTTTTCATACACCGATGCAAGTGCTGCATTATCCCCTCAAATCGCTCATGCAATATCAGTATTAAGCCTGTTCGTTTTGGCGATTCCACACGGTATGATGTCATCAATGGTATTCCAGGGAGTGGGTAAGGGAACATATTCCCTGTTGATTACATTGCTAAGATCATTGATTCTTGAAACAGTATTCGCATATCTTTTCTGTTTCATATTCGGATGGGGACTTACAGGAATCTATGCCGGTGTGGTATTCGGTTGTTTCGTTGGAGGAACAGTCGGGTACATCTGGGCGAAAATCTTCATCTCAAGATTTAAGAAATTCGCTAAAAAAGAAACAATACCACAAGAAAACTAGTTATAATAACTAGTTTTTTATACTTTTTTTAACAACTATTAATTATGGAATTCATCCTTAACAACAAAAAGTACTCAATCATCAACCATGAGCTCTACATCAACTATCTTATGGTCAATGAATATTTCAAGAGCTATTCCAAGTATGACTATGACATACATTTTGACTTTCTTGAACCTATTTTGGCCAAGGAAAAAATAGACTTTGAAGATATTCTTGAAGGGACCAAATTGTTGGAAGAGCTGATTGAGAAAAATGAGATAGATTTTCTTCCAGTTGGTTTAAGGATAGATGAGCACTTGAATGGAAACTTCAAGGTAACCTATCAGGATTTGGAGTTCAAGAATGTAAATGTAGGTGAAGCAATTCCACTGCTGATTGTCCTTACAAGCCTTTTGAATGCAAAGCCAATAGTTACCTTGTATCAGATTGATGAAGAGCTTCACTACTTTTTGGAAAAATTCAGAAGTTATGGGAAAAGTTAAGGTTTAAGGGAACATGACCGTATATGGCATGTGCTTGTCTTTTTCCAATAACAGTTATTGCAGGTTATGCATTGGCTTACGCCGTCACCTTCGATTTGCCAGTCAACCAAAAAGCTTGGATCTTTGACAAATGGTCTTTGCATGGATATGAAGTCAATGTCGGTTTCGTTTAGGATTTCATTAATCTGATTTTGGCTGTTGGCTCCACCACCTAGGATTACTGGAATTGAAACGTTTTTGATTATTTGATTAGTTGCCTCGATTAATGGATTTTTCTCCTGGTTTTCCTGTGTGAAGAATTGCGGTGAGCGTGGACGGGTGATTTGAAGTGAGTCAACACCATGCTTTTCAAGAAGTTTACATATCTCAATAGTTTCATCTATGCTCATTCCCATGTTGGTGCCGTCAAATGCATTCAAACGGCAATTAATATGGAGGTTTGTGTTTTCCTTTATCACTTTAATTATCTCCAGAACCATCCTTAAACGATTGAGAGTGCTTCCACCATATTTGTCTGTTCTTGTGTTGAAGTTTGGATTTATGAAACGGGCAAGGAAATAATAGTTACCCAGACCCAATTGAATGCCGTCAAATCCTCCGTATTCAAATTTTTGAGCTGCTATGATGATGTCTGTTTGAATTTTTCTGATGTCATCTATGCTTATATCCTCAACGCGCATGTTCTGTTCGGTTCTCTTGTTGTATTGAACAAAACCCAATTGTGCAAAGATGGGAACGTCATATACATGGACCAAATCGGTTAGGTCACGTGCTTCACGGACGAATTGCTTATAGTTGATTGTGCTTGTGTATTTTGAGAAAACATCGCGAGGATAGAGGGAATACACCTCGGATATGATTAATCCTACACCGCTTGCTGCAATGTTTTCATATCTGTTATATATCTCGGGTGTGAAATTTCCAGTCTTTTCCCTTTCAGATTCCCAAAGACCTGTTCTGACAATTCTGCTGTTTAACTTTAAGTCTCCAAATTCAACATAATCAAATAAATCTTTCATGATTATTAATATAAATTCAAATAGTATAAATAGATTGTTTTTAATTTCAATATATTGGGTATATTGTCCAGGATTGTAAAATTGATTTGAGTTTGAAAAATTGCAAGCATTTATAACTGTTTAATTTAAATATCAGGACCAGACAATAGAATATATGGGAAATACTTAAAAATATTTCCCAGAAACCGACCGTGCAATGATTATTTGGGTTTCGGCCCAAATAATCTAAAAATTAATAGTAATAAATCATTTTAAATAAATCCTATTACAAAGTATTATTAATGTCTTTTAATCTTATTTCAACTTTTCTAATAGCGATAGCTCTTGCAATGGACGCTTTCAGCGTATCCATGACAAAGGGTTTCACGCAAAAGAATCTTACAAAGCCTCAAATATTATATTATGGACTCTTTTTTGGAGGTTTTCAGTTTTTCATGCCGATAATCGGCTACTTTTGTGGCAATGTAATCGCATCAATCGTGGAGTCATTGGCACCAATTGTGGGTTTCATATTGCTTCTGGCTATTGGTTTGAACATGATAAGGGAAAGCCTGTCTGAAGATGATGAGGAGATTACAGACCATTTCTCATTCAAGGAAGTCACACTATTGGCCATAGCGACAAGCATAGATGCATTTGCAGTTGGAATCACAATTGCACTTTTAAATGATCCTTTATTGATATCCTGTGCGATAATCGGAATTGTGGCTTTCGCCTTCAGCATAATTGGAATATTCATAGGAAAGAAACTCGGCAATTATGTTGGAGACAAGTTCCAGATATTAGGTGGAGTGATCTTGATACTTATTGGTTTCAAGATACTTCTCGGATTTTAATTTAAAAACAATTCAAATTCATTTTTTCTTTTAAAAAATAACTTTCACTGATTAATTGTCTCATTGTAAAATATTACTTTGGTATTGAAAAATTGTAGGCATTTATAACTGCTTGTTTTAAATAAAATAAATTACTAAAAGGTATTATGAGAAATG
>NZ_JAGAXX010000018.1 GCF_017940815.1 Methanobrevibacter sp. | reverse complement strand
CCTCCCTCAAAACCATAAAAAACACAACCAAAAAGTTAATTAACTCTAATAATAGATTGTACTTTCTAGTATATAAAATTAAAGGATAATAAAATAAGAAAAAAATTTTAAACACAAAAATTATGAGTCAGCCTCTTTTTTTCTTTTTAAAAATCTAATAATTTTTCAACATCTAACAACACAGAGTTAATGGCTAAATTGAATAACCTGTGACCGTATTCTTCATCAATGTAAACGCCGTTTTCTTCAACGTCCCTTGCACCTTCCTCGATGTTCGGGTCATCTTCACGGGCTTGTTTGAATCCATATAGTCCTATTTCTTCGTATTCATTCACGTTTGCCTGGTTTTCAAGTTCATCCTCATTGACTATGCCTAAAACCTTAGCCATTGATAGTTCACCGCTTCCTCCGTGAGGGCCTTCTGATGAGATTACTTTGTTGTTGAATGTTATCGCTAAATCTGTTTTGTCCTCAATGTCCCATAGTTCAGCCATTAAGGGAATGTTTCCTCCATGGGCATTAACGATTACTACCTTTTCAATGTCTAAAAATTCTTTTGCCTGATTTAGTGTGTTGATCACGTTTTCCTTTAGCACATCTAGTGAAACATGGACTCCATGGTCGATTGTGTCCAGTTCATAAGCTGGAAAGATTATTCCTAAAAATTTGGCTCCGGTTTGGAGTGCTGATTGAAAAGCAATGTGTGCTCCTATCTTAGCGTCTGTGTCAATTGGCAATGCAGGGCCATGGTTTTCCAAATGTGATCCCAATGCGATTATGCCGATTTTGTGAACTCCAGGGTCCCTGATGTTTCCTGCACGATATCTCAATTCTGCCATATAATCACCTTATATCTCAAAGTTCCAGATATCGTCACCGACATAGTGTTTGGTTTCAACAGCTTTTCCGGAATCGTTTTCAACCATTTCCTCACCGCTGATTAGGCTGACTCCGATAGCTAATGGTTTTCCATGTGTCTCGTCGATGATGAGAACTATGTCTCCAGCCTCAACACCTTCTGAAGTATCTACAATTCCGGGACTCATGATGTCTGCACCGTTGCTCACGAATCTTATCGCGCCCATGTCCACAGTAACTGTTTTTGCATCAATTTGGTTGGCAAGTGCTGCTTTAAGTGTTGGAAATGGTTTTTCATCGATTATTATAATGTAAGGTTCACCGTCTACCAATATAAATGAATTAGGTTCAGCTTCAAGTATTTCCACATTCTTTTTACCTTGAAGTAAGTCTCCATATTCTCCTAATTCCTCTTTTATTTGTTTAATTTTCTTTTTTTTCAAGAAATTTCTTTTTTTAACTTTTATAGCCATGTTTATCCCAATTTTGTTTTAATGAATAATATTATGTTTTTTGAATAAATAAATTTTTTTTATTTAACAGGGAGTACCTGTTGTTTCTTGAAAAAACATACCTGAAATCAATTGCATCTCCAAAGTTTGCAACAATCATTGGAGGGTCATGTACAGCGTATTTTGTTATTGTGCTTGCATTGTTGTTGCTTAGGCTATTTATTGCCAACTTTATGATTTCCATCTCCTGTTGGCTGAATTTTGGGGTAGGGATTATTGTTGGGAAGTATCTGTGTATTCTTCTTGAGTAATAGTCTTCCTTTCTTAAAAACAGCTGTTTTTTGGAGATGAGGTCCTGGCTTACCTCAAAGAAATGTTTGGGTTTTATTCCTTTTTTTGACTTGATGTATGTCTCGTTTGTCAGAAGCTCTCCGTAAAGTTCGTAATATCCAAAGTCTATGAAGTATAATATGCTGCAAAGGACAGTCTTTCCGAAATTTGGTTTATATGAGCATTGGGAGAGAATGTACATTATCAAGTCAATATATTTTGTGCGGTTGAAATTCATGGTGGTTGCCTGTGATGGTTGAGTGTGGTTAGATTTGTATTTAATGTATTTTAGATAATGTGGGAGAGCGTCTGAAAAATAATTTATATACGGTGATTGTTAATAATTAGTATTGTTGCTATTTTTTGCCTATTTTGGCCTAAAATAAGGTAACCTTTATATAGTAGGTTATCTATATTTAATAGTATTAGTTTTAATTAGGTTTTGTCTTATCTTAACTTGATTATATTATGTCTAATAAAAGAGTGTTTAACTCAATTCATATTAAAAAAACTAAAAATTGTAATAATATAAGGTGATATAATGAGCGGACAAAATGTTCAAAGACCACTTGACGCATTAGGAAAATCTGTGGATTCTCCAGTTTTAATAAAACTTAAAGGAGATCGTGAATTTAGAGGTATACTTAAGAGCTTTGATTTACACATGAATTTAGTTCTTAATGATGCAGAAGAGTTACAAGACGGAGAAGTAACCAGAAGACTCGGTGTTGTGCTCATTAGAGGAGACAATATTGTTTATATTTCACCATAAGTATTATTCAATACTTTTCGAGATTACATTTTTACGATAGCTTAGGGAGGTGTATCAATGTCAAAGGGAACTCCATCAATGGGTAAGAAGAATAAAAAGACCCATATTAGATGCAGAAGATGTGGTAGAAACACTTATCACATTCGTAAAAAAGTCTGTGCTTCATGTGGATTTGGTAAATCCAAAAAACTCAGAAGATACAGCTGGCAAAATAAAAAACCAACTACTAGACAAAGATTAGTATAAGTTGGTAAATATTGTGAAGATTATTTCCATAATCTTCTTCAAACCACTTTTTTTAGACTACTTTTAAAATCACTGCTTATTTTAAATACTACTTATTTTAGATAACTTTATTAACTATTGTCAAATAAATTATTTTAGGTATAACTAAATTTAGGAGGCAAAATCATGACTGAATTGAAAGATATTGCTCAAGAAAATGATGTAAACTTAGAGAACTGTGTTGTTTTTGTAAGAGGCAACGACGACATTTTGGCTGTGGACATTTCCAATGCAGGAATCAGGCAGAGAAGTGATGACACTATGGGATTCACTTTTTCAATCTCTCCAAAGCAGGCATTGCAGCTTGAGGAATACTTCAACAAGTTCGCAACAGGTGAGAAGTTCTACTTTGACATTTCACAGACAGGCTACAGGCCGGTGTACTACAGGGGATTGTCTCCAATGACAAAAGAGGTGAGCAAGGAGTACCATCCTAAGTTCAACATAACATTATTTGCCCAAAAGGCAATTGTGGAACCTGACGATTCATATTTCGAACCATCATGCGCATGCTGTGAGTTCTGCCATATAGATTAGGTGAATCATGTTGGATTTAGAATTCTCTGATAAAATCAAGATAACAAAAAGCAATGGGGAAAGCATTGAACTGGACCAAAGTAGGGTTCATATCCGTGAAAATGAAAAGGGATTGATGGGTGTGAGCTATGTGGCTCCTGTCTTTGAGGCAATGGACTTGGAAAAATTCTTTGGTGATGTGATTACCTCTGAAAATTTAATGATGGATATTGGTGGTACTGGTGATTTTCAGGTTAGTTTTAGGGGAATAGTTGAAGGGAGAGGAAAAGAGTTCCCTCAAAATTGGGATCATAGGATTATTCTGTTGCAGGAACCTAAATTCTTGGATCCTAGGGTGAATCTCCCGATTAGTTGGTCTTCAAGATTGGTGACTCCTGAAGAACGCTTTGGGTAGCTATAATTCTCCTTCTACAGCGTCCCATAAGTCAACAGCCCATCCTTGTTTTCCGTTGATTACCATATCAAGCAATCTGACTTTTCCGTCTCTGAATCTGAATAGGCGGTAGTCTAGTTGTGCTTTTTTAGCGGTTCCTTCCTTGTTGCAGTCAAGATATAATCCTTCGCTGTACTCTTCCTCGAAGTCTCCCGCATTGACGAAATCTCCCACAAGGGAGTATCCGTTTTTAACGCTTTTATCTAATTCATCTACTGTTTTTAACCATCCGCCTTGAGCTCTAAATTTCATGTCAGGGTCGATTTTTGCCATTTCTTCTTTCCAATTTAATATCATATTACCAAATCCTTTTTAATTCTAGTTTTATTTTGTCTATATAAATGGAAAGTGTGAGAGCATCTGAAAAGTATTTATATAACAATAGTTATAATTAATACTTACTTATATATAATTAGAATTTCATAATTAAATAATGTAACAAAAAATACATCTGGGCTTTAATTATGAATTTATTTGAGAAATTTGATATTGAAACTGATAATAAGCATTTGTATGAAATTGCATTTACTCATGCTTCCTATTCAACATATCATGGATTGGATTACAATTATGAAAGATTGGAATTTTTAGGGGATTCAGTTTTAAGTTTAATAGTATCGGAATATTTATTTAACAAATATCCTGAATATGAAGAGGGGCAATTGACAAAAATCAGGTCAAATTTTGTCTGTCAAAATGCATTGATATACTACTCACACAAGTTGGGCTTGCAGGAATATCTTAAAGTATCTCATGAAGAAAAAAGCTTGACTAAGAATGAGGTATTGTCAATTACTGCCGATTTATTCGAGTCATTCCTAGGGGCAATGTTCATTGACAAGGGAATGGAGTATGCAAAAGATTTCATTGCAAATAACATATTCAAGTATATCGACCAAAAAAGAGTGTTCTTTGAAGATTACAAGTCACAAATGAAGGAATATGGGGATGCTAATGAAGTTACAATATCATATGAAGTATTGAAAGAATACGGAGTCCCTCACGATAAGACATTCATTATGGCATGTTTGATTGATGGAAAAGAAATGGGTGTTGGAAGAGGAAAAAATAAAAAAGAAGCTGAACAGGCTGCCGCAAAAGGAGCTATGCGTAAATTAAAAATCTGGAGAAAGTAAATGAATAAAGAATCTGTAGGTATTGTAGAAACCAAATACTATGATATCCCTGAACCAATTACATTAGATAGTGGAGAAGTCTTGGAAGACGTCACTGTAGCATATGAAACCTACGGTGAGTTGAACAAAGAAAAAACCAACGCTATTCTCATTTGTCATGCTTTAACAGGTGATGCTCACGCTGCAGGTTGGCATGAAGGAGATAAGAAACCCGGATGGTGGGAAATTGTTATAGGTCCGGGAAAAGCACTGGACACTGAAAAATACTTTATCATTTGTTCTAATGTATTGGGAGGATGTAAAGGAACAACAGGTCCTAGTTCAATCAATCCAAAAACAGGCAAAGAATATGGTCTGGATTTTCCTGTAATTACCATCGGTGACATGGTTAAAGTTCAAAAGAAATTAATCGATTCATTTGGAGTTAATCAATTGGCTGCCGTTATTGGAGGATCAATGGGAGGAATGCAAGTTCTTGATTGGATAGTAAGATATCCAAAAATGATGAAGAAAGCGGTTCCTATTGCAACAACTGCAATGTCATCACCACAACAAATTGCATTCAACGAGGTAGGTCGTCAGGCCATATTTTCAGATCCTAATTGGAATAATGGAAATTATTATGAAACTGGTAAGGTTCCTGAAAATGGATTGTCCTTAGCTCGTATGATTGCCCACATTACCTATTTAAGTGATGAATCAATGGACATCAAGTTTGGAAGGGATTTGCAGGATAAGGATGAAATAAGTTACGACTTTTCAATTGATTTCCAGGTTGAAAGTTACTTAAAGCACCAAGGTGAGACATTCGTAAAACGTTTTGACGCTAACAGTTATTTATTTATTACAAAAGCGGTTGACTTATTTGATTTAAGCATTAACGATTCATTAATTAATGGATTTAAAAATATTGAAGCGAAAATTGAAGTCATTTCTGTTGATTCCGATTGGCTGTATCCAACAGAACAAAGCACTGAAATAGTGACTGCTTTAAATGCTAATGATTTGGAGGTTTCATTTTCAGAAATCAAGTCAAATTATGGACATGATGCATTCTTGCTTGAAAAGGGGCAATTGAATCATATCCTTTCAAAATTCCTGTCAAATAATATTGTTGAAGACATAATGATGGAAAACTTTGCAACAATCAAGGAAGCTGCGGATGTTCAGGATGCTGCTAAATTAATGTTGGATAAGCATGTAACTCACATTCCTGTTGTTACTGATGATTATAAGTTAATTGGTATTGTTACCAGTTGGGATCTATCTAAATCAATTGCTATGAACTCAAATCATTTGAAAGACATAATGACAACAACCGTCAAATATTGTCATTCTTATGAGACTATTGAGGATATCGCTCGTAAGATGCGTAAATTTGACATTTCATGTCTTCCGGTTGTCGATGAGGATATGAAAGTTTTAGGATTGATAACAACTGATCAAATTAGTAATTTATTAAGTTAAGTTACTTACCTTATTTTTTTAATTAATTTTATAAACTATTCTTAACATAATTATTATTTTACTATTATTCTGGAGTCGTTATTTTGTCAAGAAAGGAGAAATTTATAGAAGGTTGCAAAAAGGGTGTTCCAATTGCGTTCGGATACGTTCCGATGGGAATTGGGTATGCTGCTATTGCGATAAAGGCAGGAATGACTCCCATCCAAACAGTGTCAATGTCTGTTTTAGTTTATGCAGGTGCAGGACAAATCATTGCAGCATCAATGCTTTTAAGTGGCGCAACTGCGATGGCAATTATCTTAACCAATTTTGTTGTTAACTTAAGATATTTCGTAATGTCCACATGTGTTTTAAATCAGGTAGAGAAATCTAGTTTGCCGTTAAATATACTGGCCGCTCATGTGACCGTTGATGAATCATTTGCAATGTTTTCATTGAGTGAAGATTCAAATATATGGATTTATTTGGGTATTGCGATATTTGCATGGCTTAGCTGGATTTTAGGTGCAGGTATTGGTGTTGTTGTACTTGATTTATTGCCTGTGATTGTAACAAACAGTTTTAATATCTCATTATATGCATTGTTTGTGGCTATTTTGGTTCCGGCTATCAAGGAATCCAAACAGATTGCTCTTCTAGTGTTGATAACTGCAATTTTAAATGTGGTTTTAGGACAATTCTTGGGTAACTGGTCACTAATTGTTTCAACACTTTTGGGTGCTGCAATTGGAATGTATATTGTGGATGATGAATATATTCTTGGAGAGGATGCTTAATGGATTATGTGAATCTGGTTATTTTGGGCTGTGCGCTTGTAACATTCATTCCAAGATTGATTCCAGCATTGTTTATAGATAAGCTGAATTTCCCTCCAAAGGCTGAGAAATTCCTAAATTTGATACCGTACACCGCTCTTGCGGCATTAATATGTCCAGGTGTGTTGACAGTCGATAATCAGTTATGGTATATAGGTTTGATTGGTGCAATTGTTGCGGCAGGTCTTGCCTGGAAAAAGGTGCCTCTTGGAGCGATTGTGATTTTAACAGTGGTTATTTTGATAGCGGTTTATTCCATTGTGCCGTTCTTTTAAGGTGATTTCATGGATATAAATATGGGTTTGTTTATTTACATCAATCAGCATATGCAAAATCCTGTATTTGATGGGATAATGCCAATGATAACTCATTTTGGAGGTTTCATCTGGTTGTTATTGATTGTATTGGTGGTCTTATTGTATGCGAAAGTGACAAATAGAGATGCTCTTAAAAAAGTGGCGGCCATTGCATTGGTTGCATTGCTGTTTTCAGATTTGATAGCTCTTCTTTTGAAACAAATAGTTCAGGAGCCAAGGCCTTTCATGAGTTTGGAAAATGTAAGGCTTCTCATTCCGGAGTCTGATCCTTGTTCATTCCCGTCAGGTCATGCCACATCAACATTGGCTGTAGTGAGCATATTCCTTTTAAACATGGATGATTTGGTTAAAAAGCATAAAGTGCTTATTGAAATATTATTGTTGATATTTGCAGTCGTCATTGTATTTTCAAGGGTCTATGTTGGAGTGCATTATCCATTTGATGTTTTATGCGGTGCGCTAATTGGAATTGTAGGGGCATTGGTAGTGAACAATTATAAAGACAAAATCTTAACCCTTCTTGAAAGAATAATATGAGGGTAAAGTATTTTTAGATTAATGGCCAATCTAATATATAATATTGAAAAGAGGAATGAAATAATCATTTAGGTTGTATTTTTATGATTTTTTATAATATTAATGTGGATTTATTTAATTTTTTTAATCATGGTCTTCAAAGTCCAATTTTTGACGGCATAATGCCAATATTCACTCATTTTGGAGGTTTCAAGTTTCTTGTCTTGATATTGGTGGCTGTCATTCTATATGCAAGGATAACCAAAAGGGACACCCTTAAAAAGGTGGCAATCATTACACTGGGTGCATTGTTGTTTTCAGCTGCAATCGCATTCGTTTTAAAGCATGTCGTTCATGAGCCAAGGCCGTTCATGTCCTTGGACAATGTCCATCTGTTAATCACAGAAGATGACCTGAATTCATTCCCGTCAGGGCATGCAACATCAACTTTTGCTGTTGTGACCTCATTGATACTTAACATGAAGGAATTGGTCAAAAAGAATCATCTGGTAATTGATATTGCATTGGTGATTTTTGCAGTTCTCATCATATTTTCAAGAATGTATGTGGGAGTGCATTATCCTGGAGATGTTTTGGCAGGAGCGATAGTTGGAATTGTTGGAGCATTGATAATTAACAAATTCAAGGATAGGATTTATAGCATTTCAAGGTTATTGGCCAATAAATTAAATGTGAAATGAGTCGAATCATTTAATTTATTAGGAATTTAGTTATTTAATAGGAGCTTTAGATATTATGTGTTCAATAGTTGGTTTACAGGGAAACGTCAAGGCGGAGGATATAATAAAAATGTTGAAATCCTCTAAAAATAGAGGTCCTGACGCATCTGGAATTTATCTCGATAAGGTTTATGATGATATTGATTTGGAGGAGTTTGAAGACTGTTCACAATACCCTATAGCATTTGGACATAACCTGCTTTCCATTTATGATTTGAATGACAGGGTTTCCAAGCCTCAACCGGTAAGCAATGATAATCTTGTTTTGGTATTTAACGGCGAGCTGTATAATTTCAAAACAATCAGAAACCTGCTGTCCAAAGTGGGTGTTGATGCTGAAATCAAATGCGATGCGGAAGCGCTCATGTATCTGATTGACTTTTATAATAAGGGGGACTTGGTTGATGCCATCAGAATGGCAATCAGATTGGCCGATGGGGATTATGCGTTTTCGGTATGGGATGGTGAAAACCTTGCTCTTGTACGTGATCCATTGGGAGTCAAACCATTATTTTACGGACAAAACGGTGATTTAAGAGGATTTGCATCAACTAAAAATGCATTAAAAGAGGTTGGCATTACTGAAATTGAAACCTTAAAGCCGGAACATATTCTATTTAACTGGGAAGATATAGCTCCAGCACAGCCGATATATGAAAAAGTATTTGAGGGTGACGTAAGTAAAATAGACAAGCTATTAAAATTAAGTGTATCCAAAAGAGTTGAAGGATTATATGAGGTCGGGGTAATATTTTCAGGTGGTGTCGACAGTTCCTATCTTGCATTGCTTTTGGGTGAAATAGCTGAAAATGTGGGGCTTAAAATAAAACTTTATGCAGTGGGCAAGGAAGGGTCACATGACATTGAAGCTGCAAAGTATGCAGCCAAGTTCCTCAATCTCGACTTGATCATATGTGAAGTGGATGAAGACATGGTCAGGGAGGCATTGCCTAGTGTAGTTAATGCAATTGGTGACGATAACCTTATGAAAGTCGGTGTTGGCCTTACAACATATTTTGCAACAAAGATGGTTGCAGAAGATGGAATCAAGGTGGCAATATCCGGTCAAGGGGCAGACGAGCTCTTTGGAGGATACAAAAGGTATCTTGAAAGTTTTGTCAATGACACATTGAATTATGACATAAGGCAGGACATGTCAAACATGTATAACGTCAATCTTGAAAGGGATGATGCATGCTCAATGCTCAATGGAGTTGAGTTAAGATTGCCGTTTTTAGACAAGAGTCTTGTTGAATTGGTCTTGAACATTCAAGATAACAAAAAGATTGTGTCAATGCATGATGATATGAGAAAAAGCATATTGAGAAAATTGGCCTTTGAAGAGGGTCTTGACTATGAGATAGCATACAGGCCCAAAAAGGCGGCCCAATATGGAACAGGAATCGATAAGATTTTAAGAAAGAAAATCTTAAAGGATACTGACATTTCAGAGTTTTTAGAATAATTTAAGAAGGTTGTAAATTATTTTATACATTTTTTAACCTTTTTCTTTTAATATTTCTTATTTTTTAAATTAGAAACATTTATATATCTTGTTTCAATTAATTTATTATGGCTTATTTTATACAAGAAAATTCTTTATAAGAATACAGTCGTTTCGGTATTAAATGACTCACAAAGAATTAACACTCTTTTGTAGCACTTTACATACTATTTTTTTATTATTTGGAGGTATTATTATTAATTCTAGAGAGGGTGCTCTATGAAAGTTGAGCAATTGATTACAAATCCTAAAAAGAGTATCATCGGTTTAAGCATACCAATGATATTGTCTTTATTTTTAACAATGATTAACAACCTTGCCGATGCAATGTGGGTGTCTGGACTTGGTTCAGATGCTCTGGCAGCAATAGGTATCGTAACACCATTGTTCATTATCATCATAGGTCTTGGAATAGGACTGTCAGCGGGTGTGAACTCTTCCATTGCACGTTTCATCGGAAGGGGAGATATGAAAAATGCTGGAAACAGCGCAACACACGGTGTTGTATTAAGTATTATCGTAAGTATATTGATTCCTGGACTGATAATATTGTTCTTGGACCCGCTATTGATTGCAATCGGGGGATCAAACGTTTTGGGTCTTGCCCATGAGTATGGTGTCTGGATTATTTCCGGAGGATTCACAATAATCATTCAAAACATATATTGCGGAATATTCAGGTCCGAAAACAAGGGTGTCAAGGCAACCTTGCCAATTGGGGTTGCAGCTGCGCTGAACATCATCTTGGACCCTATATTCATTTACAATCTGAACATGGGGGTTTCAGGAGCAGCAATAGCAACTGTTCTTGCAAATTTCATCGGTCTTTTGATGTATCTTTACTGGTCATACATCAAAAAGGACAATTACATTGATGTCAAAAGCTATTCAAGGGACATGGCAATCTATAAGGACATCATTTCCGTTGGAGTTCCTGCAAGCGCTGAGCAAATCATCATGTCATTGTTCTCAATGGTTGTGAATGTCATTCTTGTGATGGTTGCAACAACCGATTCCGTGGCTGTCTATACCACAGTATGGAGACTTATCAGTATAGGTATCATGCTGCCTGTGGGATTCGGGACTGGTGGAATCAGTGTGTTCGGAGCTCTTTTCGGTGCAAGAAAAACTGATGAAATCCTTGAATCTTTCAACTATATTCATAAAATCGGTTTTGTCGGATGTATTGCAATGGCAATTATATTAGCAGTATTGTCACCATATCTTGCAATGCTTTTCGGTGGAGCAGGATTGAACGATGAGATTGCCCGTGTTACTATTCTATTGTGTCCTTATGTAGTGTTTGCAAGCTGGAGTATCATCTCAGGGTGCATATTGCAGAGTTTCGGAAGAGGAGACTTGAGTCTAGGTTTCACATTCTTCAAGCAAATCATCTTAACATTGATTTGTATATGGGCATTGCTTTGGATGGGAGAAAATGGAGTTTACTGGGGAATAGTGATTGCAAACTTCATTGGAAGCCTTATTCAAGTATTGTTCACACTCAGATACGTTAAAGGTATCCAAAAATATTATTAATGGCTAATGTTTGCCATTACCTTTTTCTTTTTTTTAAACCATTATCCTTTATATTTATTAATGCCAAAAAACATACTAATAATATTATTAATTATTAGGAGTTTTTATAATGTCAATCGAAAAAGATGCTGAAGAAATTATAGAAAAATTTTCAAAAACCTTAGAAAACATTCCAGATTCAGACGAAACCTGGTACATTACTGATAACTTGAATTTAACTCGTGAAGACGAATCTCATGAGAAAAATCCTGAAAAAATATTAAGGAATGCTAATATTGATAAAGATGGAAATCTTGTTGTAAAAAGAGCAGATTGGACAAATTAAGGGGGACTTATATGAGAATAGACTTAGTTCTAGAGCTTTTGGATATCCCTGGACAGTTAGTTAAAGTATTGGAGCCAATAAGTGGTCTTGGAGCTAACCTGGTAACTGTCATTCACAAAAGGGACTACAAAAATGATGATGGTAAAGTTCCAGTTCAATTAACATTGGAAGGTGAAAGGGAAGACCTTTTAAATGTCATCACCAGATTTGACGATTTAGGATTTTCAATCATTGAAATGGACGGAGTAGTTAAAAAAGAAAAAATCACAACAATTTTATTCGGCCACATTGTGGACCAAGACTTAAGGGACACCATGGACAGGATTAATGATTTGAAAGGTGTTCAAATTGTTGCATTTGATATTAAGTTAAACGGTGAGGAAAAATCCACTGCATTGATTAATATTGAAGCGGATGTTGGCAAAAAACAAATAATTTTTGATAGAATTGCAGAAATTGCTGAAGAAAAGGAATTGTTAGTGATTAATGAAGTATAAGTGATTATTATGGATGAATGTAAAGTCATTATTATGGGATTTGGTTCAGTGGGCCAAGGTGTTGCAAATGCACTTTCCATGAAGAAAGATTTGATTAAGGACAAAACAGGAGTAAACGTGAAAGTTGTTGCAGCAGCTGATTCTTCTTCATCTGCAATATCACAAGATGGATTGGATGAAGAATTGCTTGTTAAAACCAAAAAAGAAGAAGGAAAACTATCAGCATATCCGGAATATGGATCTGATAAGAATGGTGCAGATGTTTTAGATGCAGTTGAATACGATTGTCTTATAGAAGCAACTCCTACTAATATCGTTGATGCAGAGCCTGCACTTTCATTAACATTAAAAGCATTTAAACAAGGAAAAGACGTAGTGACATCAAACAAAGGGCATTTAGCACTTAAATTTAAAGAAGTTGTTGATGCAGCTCATGAAGCAGGTGTTGAATTCAAATATGAAGCTAGTGTTGGTGGATCTATGCCTATCATTAATTTTACAAGAGACACTCTTTCATCATGTGAGATAAAATCAATCAAGGGTATCTTGAACGGTACCACAAATTATATCTTGTCAAGAATGACTGCTGAAGGTTCTGATTATGAAGTTATCCTAAAAGAATCACAGGAATTGGGTATTGCAGAGACCGACCCAACACAAGACGTTGAAGGTATTGACGCAGCTTGTAAGACTGTAATTTTAGCAAATTCCCTATTGGGCATTGATGCAACTTACAGCGACGTTAAGGTTGAGGGTATTTCAAACATCAATTCACAAGCTATCGAACTTGCTAAAAAGGACGATTACCTAATCAAACTGATAGCGGAAATATCTCCAGACAACTTGCAGGTGTCTCCTCGTTTAGTTAAAAGAGGAAGCTCATATGATGTAAGCGGAACCTTGAACATGGCTACAATCAAGACTGATTTGGCTGATGAGGTTTCTGTTATTGGACTCGGAGCAGGTTCCCTTGAGACTGCTTCTGCGATGTTGACAGATTTAATTAGTATTTTAAAATATAAAAACTAATTAAATTCTTTTTACTTTTTTTGATAATATGAAATATGTAATTTTTATTCCAGACGGATCAAGCGATTATCCTGTTGATGAATTAGACGGTAAAACTCCTCTGATGGTGGCCAACACTCCAAACATTGACAAGTTGGCTAAAAAAGGGTTTGGAGGATTTACAAACAATGTGCCTGAACAGTACACTCCAGGTTCAGATGTGGCTAACATGAGCATTTTTGGATTTAATCCTGCTGATTACTACACTGGCCGTGGACCATTGGAGGCAGGCAGTGAAGGAATTCCAACAAAACCTGAAGACGTGATATTCAGATGCAATACAATATTCAGTGAAAATGATGAAATGGATGACTTCAATGCAGGCCATATCACAACCGATGAAGCTGACGAATTGATGAAAGGATTGAATGAATATTTCACCGAAAAGTACCCTGACTTTAAGGGCAAGTTCTACACTGGTGTAAGCTACAGACACTTGTTCGTTTATTCCTGTGATAGCGTTGAGGATGCAAAAATATTATCAAGCATCAAAACAATGCCGCCTCATGATATTGCAGGTGAAAAATTGGTTGATAATCTATTTGGCGAATGTGAACTTGCTGAAGAATTCCATAAGATAATGTTCGAGGCAAGAGAATACCTTAAAGGCCATGAAGTAAACCAAAAAAGGGAAATTCCTGCAAATATGGTATGGCTATGGGGACAAGGTGTAACTCCAAAATTGCCTAACTTTGAGGAAACCTACGGCATCACCGCTTCTGTAATCACTGGTGTTGACTTGCTTAAGGGAATCGGCAACTTTGCAGGCATGAACATTGTTGACGTGCCTGGCGCTACAGGATACTTTGACACCGACTATGAAGCAAAAGGAAAATACGGTATTGAAGCCTTAAAGGAAACTGACTTGTTGTTGATTCATATTGAGGCTCCAGATGAAGCAGGGCATGCTCAAAATACAGAAGAGAAGGTCAAGGCACTTGAAAGAATTGACGAGTTTATTGTCGGACCAATCATCGAAAGCTTGGAAGGCGAACCTTACAGGGGAGCAATATTGCCGGACCACCCAACACCTATAAGCGTTGGAACACACACCCGTGACAATGTGCCTATAATCATTTTCGATTCAGAACGAGATGGTGACGATTGTGAGTCATTTGATGAGGAAGGAGTCAAAAAAGGATCACTTGAATTTAAACAAGGGCATTTCCTTGTTCAAAGATTAATAGATGGAGATTATTAGATGAAAGTTATTTTAGTAAATGGAAGTCCAAACAAGAAAGGTTGCACATACACTGCACTCACCTATGTCGAAGAGACTTTAAATGAGGCAGGAATTGAAACTGAAATATTCTGGATTAAGACAAAACCAATTATAGGATGTACCGCATGTTTGAAATGCCGTGAAAAAGGAAAATGTACATTTGACAATGATGTTGTCAACGAATTCACTGAAAAGGCAAAGGATGCTGACGGATTCATATTCGGGTCTCCTGTATACTATGCAGGGGCAACAGGTTCAATAACCTCATTTTTAGATAGGGCATTTTACTCAAGTTCACAGGGAAATGGTCTTGAGCACTTTAAACACAAGCCTGCAGCTGTGATTTGTTCCGCAAGACGTGGAGGAACAACTGCAACTTACGATCAATTGAATAAGTACTTAGGAATCTCTCAGATGCCTATAATTTCATCTTTCTACTGGAACATGGTTCACGGAAACACTCCTGAAGAGGTTGAACAGGACCTTGAAGGGCTTGCCACCATGAGGCAGCTTGGAAGAAACATGGCATTTTTCTTAAAGTGCATTGAAGCAGGTAAAAAAGAAGGTTTAGTTCCTGAAGAGGAACCGAAAATTGCTTTCAACTTTATAAGATAAAATCATGAACATTTTCAAAACTCCTGAAAGATATCTATATTCAAACAAGGCATTGCTCTGGCTGTTCGTTCCACTTTTAGTTGAGTATGCCTTGGAATTTTTTGTAGGTCTAGCCGACTCCATCATGGTTGCATCACTTGGTGAGGCGGCAATTTCAGGAGTTTCTCTTGTTGACTTTTTGATGCAATTACTTATTTTTTCATTTTCAGCCCTTGCAACTGGTGGTGCCGTTGTGGCTGGACAATACCTTGGAGACAAGCAATTGGACAAGGCACAAAACGCTTCCACACAGCTTGTTTGGTTTTCAACAATACTTTCCACAATTCTGATGATTGTTGTAATCCTATTGAGGCAAATTCTGATAGGGGTGCTGTTTGGTCAGATTGAGGCGGATGTATGGCACAATGCAGATGTTTATCTCTACATAGTAGCATTGTCAATCCCATTCATTGCAATATACAATGCGGGGGCTGCAATTTTCAGAACAACCAATGATGCAACATTGCCTATGAAGATTATGCTGGTATGTGATGTGCTGAATGTTTTGGGTAACGCTTTTTGCATTTATTATCTTGGATGGGACGTGCGTGGAGTTGCAATTCCAACAGTGATTTCCCGTGTCGTGGCGGCTGTTGCGGTATTGTACTTCGCATTGGATGAAAGCTATAAGCTTCACATCAAAAGAACGCTCAAGCATCGCTTTGATATGGCCATGCTCAAGAAGGTATTGGATGTGGGCATTCCATACGGAATTGAAAATGGGCTTTTCCAGTTGGGTAGGGTTCTGGTATTGAGTCTGGTTTCAACATTCGGAACAATGGCTATAGCCGCAAATTCCGTTGGTTATGCAATAGGAATCTTTTCAGTCCTGCCAGGTTTTGCAATCAATCTAGGATTGACAGCGGTAATATCAAATTGTGTTGGAGCTGATGACTATGAGCAGGCAAGATATTACAATAAGAAATGTCTAATCATAGTATTTATTTCACATGTAATCATAAATATATTAATATTTGCAATATTGCCATGGGTTTTAGGAATCTATAACCTGTCTGCACAAACCGCCCAGATGACAACTGAAATGGTAATTTGGCATGGTATTTTCGCAATTGTCATATGGCCTTTATCATTCACCCTTCCTGCAACATTTAGGGGTGCGGGAGATTCAAAATCAGTGATGTATATCAGTTTGGCGGTAATGTTTTCATGCAGGATTGTCCTTTCGTATGTCATAGCTGACTGGATGGGAGTTGGGGTCTTTGGAACATGGATTGCAATGTTTATAGATTGGTATGTAAGGGCAGCGATTTACATTTACAGATATTTCTCAAATAAATGGACAGAATATAGGGTGGTTTAAGTGAGACCTGAAATAAAATACAAGAATACTCATAAATTTAGTAAAAAGGAGCTTGAAGAATTGTTCTTATCTGTGGAATGGTCTTCAGGAGAATATCCCGAAAAGCTGGTGATTGCCATGAAGAACTTCGACACTGTTTTTTCAGCATGGGATGGAGATGAACTGGTCGGTCTGATCAGCGTGATGGATGATGGCATAATGAATGCATACATACATTATTTGCTTGTAAAACCGGATTATCAGCTTAAGGGAATTGGAAAGGAACTTGTTCGCAGGGTCACAAGCCATTATAAGGATTACCTGAGGATTGTTGTAATCACTTTAAATGAAAATGTCAAGTTCTATGAATACTGCGGATTTGAAAAGGAAGAGGGCAAGAGGGCCCTGTTCATAACAGAATTGGAAAACTAGGAGAGTTATTATGGTACTATTTAGAGGAGACGTCAAGTGCAAGAGCCTTCAGAGGAGAACTTCAATCAGCGTCATATTGCCTGCAGACAACGTCCATTTCTTGCAGGACACAGAAGAGATCGTTCCTCAGCCCTATAAGACATTGTACCTGCTTCATGGGCTTTACGGAAGCGATGAGATATTCCTTGCAAACACATCAATACAGAAGTTTGCTGAAGACCATGGAATTGCTATTGTGATTCCATGCGGTGAAAACAGCTTTTATGTTGACAATCCAAAGGCTCATGCATATTATGGTGAATATGTTGGCCAGGAACTGTTGGACATAACAAGAAACATTTTCCCGTTGTCCGATAAGAGGGAGGACACTTACATTGCAGGATTCTCGATGGGAGGATATGGTGCCATCAGAAACGGACTGAAATATTGCCAGAACTTCTCAAAAATAGGAATGATTTCACCTGCATTGATAACTGACGACATTCCCAATTATACCAGCGACGACAACGCGCTGCGCTCAAGGGATTTCTATGAGTCAATTTTCGGAGATTTGGACAAGATTAAGGGTTCCGACATGGATCCGAAATATCTCATTGACAACTGCGATGACATTCCCGACATCTACATGGCCTGCGGAATCGACGACTTCCTGTTTGAAAAGTCTGCAGACTTCTATAGATACCTGAACTCAAAGGGAATTGATGCAAGGTTTGTCGGTGACGAGGGCGAGCACACATGGGAGTTCTCTGAAAAGTACATCAAGGAATTCATTGAAACGTTGATTGAGTGATTTTATGGTAAAGCTATGTCCTAAGTGCGGTGCCTCATTGTCCGAGGTTATTGGAGGTTATCTCTGCCCGGAATGTGGCGGAGGCATGTTTACTGATGATGAGGTCATATGTCCCAGATGTCCATATTGCAGCGGTGAACTGAACGATTTTATGGACGAATATTACTGTTATGAGTGTGGATTGTCCATTAGCAAGGACAGTGCGGTGTATGATAAAAGCGTAAGTGTTAATGATGATTATGATTTTGATGAACCGGATTATGATTCCATGGTCAACAATGGGGACAACATCTGTTTGAACTGCACTTACTGGAGTGTAAGTCCGTATGGTGCAGCACATGGCATGGTTTGCAGAAAAGGCTATTCTCCGTATGGTCCTGATGACTCATGCAGCGAGTTTGTCCAGCAGCACAACTTTGCAAACTACGGTGACAGTGGACAATATCAGTTTGATGAGACTGGTCGTGCAATTTCAAATAAACTCAATCACTGGAGAAATAATCGATAGTTTATAAACTAGATTAAATTTTTATATATGATTAAAAACTAAAATTATAGTATAATTTATTGGAGAGGATTAATCTGACAAAGTATATTATTATAACTGGTGGGGTAGTTAGTTCCATAGGTAAGGGTATTACCTCAGCATCTATGGGAAGAATTTTAAGATCTTATGGTTTAAAAGTTTCAGCTATTAAAATAGACCCTTATTTAAACTGGGATTCTGGAACACTCAATCCATATCAGCACGGTGAAGTATTTGTTACACATGATGGTATGGAAACAGACTTGGACCTTGGTCACTACGAAAGATTTTTAGATGTTGAACTTGATGGAATTGCTAATATTACTACAGGTAAAGTCTATGAATCTGTAATTGCAAAAGAAAGAGAAGGAGGCTATCTTGGTGAATGTGTACAAGTTATTCCTCATATCACTAATCGTATAAAAGAAATGATTAGGGCAAACTCTGAAAGTGCAGATTACGATGTGGTTTTAGTAGAACTCGGTGGTACTGTCGGAGATATTGAAAGTCAACCTTTCCTTGAAGCATTAAGGCAACTTAGGAATGAGGAAGGAAGAGACAATGTTATGTTCGTCCATGTTACATTTATTCCCTACCTAAATGCAGCTGGAGAATTCAAAACAAAACCTACCCAACATTCCACTAAAGAATTGAGAAGTGTCGGTATTAATCCTGATGTAATTGTATGCAGATCACAAGAGCACATTGATGATGCATTGCTCGCTAAAGTCGCTCACTTCTGTGATGTTGATGTAAATGCAGTTGTCAACACTCCTGATGCAGGTACAATCTATGAAGTGCCTTTAGTTCTAGAGGATAAGAACATAGGTGAATTCATCGTTAAAAGAATAGGATTGGATGTTGAAGCGGATTCCTCTAAACTTGATGAATGGCGAGGGGTTGTTGATTCCATTAAAAATGCAGAATCTGAAGTCACAATAGGTATTGTGGGCAAATATGTTGAACTTGAAGACTCATACATCAGTATCCGTGAATCATTGCTTCATGCAGCAGCTAGCATTGGGGTAAAGGCTAAAATCAAATACCTCAGTTCTGATGTTGAAAAGTTAGATGAAGATGCATTGAAAGAATTTGACGGTATCCTAATCCCTGGAGGATTCGGTGAAAGAGGATTTGAGGGTAAACTGGATGCTGTTGACTATGCAATTGAAAATGATGTTCCATTGTTCGGAATCTGTTTAGGTATGCAGTCTATCGTTACCCAATTTGCAAGGCGTAACGGATATCCTGAAGCTAACAGTTCTGAGTTTGGTGACGATATCGTCGATCCTGTCATTGACATGATGGAAGAGCAAAAGAAAATCAAGAACATGGGTGGAACAATGCGTTTAGGTTCATATGACTGTAAAATCATTGAAGGAACCAAAACATTTGAAGCTTATGGTGAAATTGATATCGAAGAGCGTCACAGACACAGATACGAATTCAACAATGATTACAGAGATGACTTGCAAGAAAAAGGTTTGATAATTTCTGGTACAAGTCCTGATGATTTCTTGGTGGAAATTGTTGAAGTTCCAAATCATCCATGGGCTATTGGTTGTCAGTTCCATCCGGAATTCAAATCAAGACCTAATAGGCCTCATCCATTATTCAAAGCATTTTTAGAAGCTATTTATGAGTATTCTAAAAATTAATTTCTCTTTTTTTATAAGTTGAAAACAATTTTGCAAGCTTGTTTTCTGCTTAATTTATATTATTTGACGTAAAATAATATATTTATGAATTTCAGTACTATATTTTTAATTCAAATACTTGTAACAATTTTGTTTTCTGTTTGTGCTACAATTTTTGATGTTAAGAGGGGTTTTGTTCCTGAAGCGTTATGTTGCATTTTGGTATTTTTTGGATTGGCTTCAAATCTGATTTTGTCATTAATTTCAAATAACATTAAATTCATTTTAGCCTCTATTATTTCAATGGTATTGACTTATACTATAACATATCTTTTATGGGAATTGCATTTATGGGGAGGTGGTGATGTAATGCTATTAACTGGTATTGCCACAGTAATACCATTCGGCCTTACAATTGACTTTTTGAATATTTTTCCAATGCCGTCAATATATCCTTTTTCATTCAGCGTGGTTATAAACAGCATTCTTGTTTCATTTCCATTTTTGCTGATTTTTGTGGGATACATGGTTATCAAAAAAGATATTTTCAAAAGCAATCTTGACATGCTGATGAATGTCCTGTCCATATCCAACCTGCATTACATAATAAATCAAACTTTAAACAAAAGAATTCCGGTTAAGGATTTGAGGGAAGGAAATATCGTTAATTCATACTACTTCAATGATGAGCATATAGTCGAGTTGATTAATGATGTTGATGAAAACTTGAAAGTTTATAAGAATAATGAAGATGATGGTTTTAAGTATTATTTTAAGTCATTGAGCGCTGGGGGGATAACAAAAAAGGACATGAATCTGCTTAAGATAATGAGTGTTCAAAAAATAATATCTGATGAAATTTCAATAAAGATTTCATATCCTTTCACTCCCGCCATTATTGCGGGGCTTTTGATAGCTGTGTTTTATGGCGACATCATGTTGTTGTTTGCAAAAAATCTGGTGTTGGTGATTTGATGAAGGATAATCATGGACAGATTTCTCTTGAGTATCTGCTGATATTTTCCATATCTCTGATACTTTTGATAGTTTTTACATTGCCCTTGGTGGAGCAGTCAATTCAAAATACTCTTGATGTGTCGGAGTCTATGAATATGGCTTCGGATTTGTCTAAACTGTCTCAAGCTATACAGACGGTTTACGGTCAGGGTCAAGGATCAAGGCAAAGCGTAGATATCATATCACAAAGGTCCAATACGATTAATATTGCAAGTAATTACGCAACATGTGATATGGAACTTAAGGACAAGTCGCATAAATTGGTAAAAGTTGATTTCAATTCAAATTTGCCCCGAACCAGTGTTCAAATTAATAAGGGTACAAATAAGATAATAGTTGATTGGCCATCAGGCAGTGAGAACATGAAAATCTATAAAGTTTAAGCTATTTTCATACAAAGTTATTTTAAGTATTATCTTTTAATATAAAAGTATATCACTTAAAATTGGTGTGAATTGTTATGGATATTATTACAACTATTATTTACATAGTTTTATTCATTATAATGATGGTATTTGTTTTTTCCATTGGGATGTTAAGACGTTATATGCCAAAACGTGAAGTGCTTTTAGTGCTTGCGGTAGCGTTTTTCATTGGAGCTATTGGAGGTGCATTCTTCTTAGACCCGATATATGATGAATTGCCTGCTGTGGCCAGTACTGTTGAAAAGAACATGCCTTATAATGAAGAAACTTTATATTTAGATTTATCATCATCAATTGATACTAACCAATTGAGGGAGCAGCTTTCCTCAATGGAGGGTTTCAAGTCTTTTGATGAGACTTCGATTTCGATTCCTATGTGGAGTTTTAATGAGAAGGAGCATGATTATTTCGAATCCATTGTTGGAAATATTGATTCACATTATGAACAGTATAATGTAACTTCAAATTCCATTAACATCAACCTTTCTCAAAATTACACTGCATCACAGGCTTTAAAATCTTTTTCAGATTGGTATAAATTAGTATATGATGATACAATTTCATATGCACAAATTAAAGCGGTATTAGTTGTTGATTCAGCTAAATTAGATGATTTTGAGCAAGCATTACTTTCCAAAGGTATTGTAGCATCTCATATTGAAGGCCCTATTCAGGACAGTGTTAATACTACAAACTCTTCAATGTTATCTAATGTGGAATTTACTTTAGTTTGTGGAGGTATAGGAGTAATTGTAGCTATTATTGGAATCTACATGGATTCTGTAGTTCCTGCATACAGAAGATTTAAAAAGTTCATGAATACTAAACGTAAAAGATAACTATGAATGTTGCAGTTTTATTTTCTGGCGGTAAGGACAGCACAATGGCATTGCATGCCGCATTGGATGCGAAAGAAGATGTTAAGTATCTTCTTTCCATGAAATCTAGGAATGATGAGTCATATATGTTTCATGTTCCTAATATTCATATCACGGATTTGCTTGCAGAGGCACTTAACATTCCGATAATGTCTGTCGAAACCGATGGCGTTAAGGAAGAGGAGCTTGAAGATTTGAAACTTGCTTTTGAAGATCTTAAAACTCGTGGTGTCGAAGCCATATACACTGGTGCACTTTACTCAGTTTATCAAAAATCAAGGATTGAAAAACTGGGTGATGAGGTTGGATTGAAAATCATATCTCCTTACTGGCATGTTGATGAACTGGAATACATGCGCAAGATTGTCTCTTTAGGTTTTAAGATAATGATTTGTGGCGTTGCTGCGTGGGGATTGGATGAATCCTGGTTAGGTCGCATAATCGATGATGCAACAATAGATGAATTGTTAAAACTTAATGAGAAATATCGTTTGGATATAGCATTTGAAGGTGGGGAAGCTGAAACATTAGCTATTGATGGCCCTATCTTTCAAAAAAAGCTTAAAATATTAAAATATAAAAAAGAATGGCATCTTGACAGTGGTGTTTTCATTATTGAAGATGCAATTTTAGAAGAAAAGAAGTTATAAATTAACTTCTTCTAAAAATTTATCTATTTCTTCCTCAAAACTTTCAAGATCACTTTCATTGATGATTAGTTTATCGGAAAGTGAAATGACTGTTCCGATTCCAAATCCCAATTCGGTATCATCTCTTTTTTTAAATCCAGCATAATCTTGGGAATCGTCTTCTCTCATTCTCTTTTTTAATCTTTCGAATCTAATGGAAGGATTTGCAAAAATTGAAAGAATGATGAAATTGTCGAAATTATCTTTAAACATGTCCACTTCTTGAGGGCTTCTAATGCCTTCAACAATAATTATATTTTCGTTTCCTTCTTCTTGAAGTTTTTTAATCTTTTTAATGGTCAATTCAGAAACGATATATTGTCCATGTTCTTTTCTTAAGTTTTTAGCAGTCTCTTTGCTGCTTTCTCCTCTTTTTTTAGCTTCCTCTCTTACGATGTCTCCCATGCTAACGATGATTGCACCTTTTTCGACTGCACGGTCAGAAACTACACTTTTTCCAGAACCAGGTAAACCAGATATTCCCATTACTTGCATTATATTCACTCTTTAATTTTTATTTGTTCTAAGGATTCTTTAAGATTTTCTTCATTATCAAAATCATTAACCATTTCAATCAATGTTTTTTTGTCCTGAGTTTTCAAGTCTTCAGCTATTTTTGTCATGAATGGAATTGCACGCACGATATTGTCCATAATTGACACGTCGGACATTTTTGAAGTTCTTGAAAGAGGATTCAAATCAATTGTCAGTATGTTTTTTCCACTTTTTTTCAATATTTCTGCCCTGTCTCCATCTTCCAATGGAATAAGGACTGTATCGGCAGTATAAATTCCAGTTTTACTCGCGCTTGCTCTATTGTTTTTAATTTCATTTAGGTATTCGATATCATCATCTAATGTGCCTAAGATGTTTTTGTAACCATGATCTTTGTATAGTTGAGTGATTATTTTCACTCTGTCGTCTGTTCTATAAAATAGGTTAATTTCGATTTTTGCACCTACTGCATTGGCCAGTTCTATTATTTCATCACATGCTAATGCGGTTGCGTTTCCATTAACTGAAATAACAGGATTATTTGATAAAAGTAATGCTGCAACGGCAACATACATTGCCCTTTTTGCAGGGTAGGTTGTTTTTTCTCCAATTAAATAATCGAAGGCTTCTCCTCTTCCATGAGCTATCATTGCGGAGTCGGCTAGATATCCTTCTTTTGATGCTTTCACCATTTTGTCTCTTAAAAGCAATGATTCATAACGTGGATGTGATTTAGGTATCATTTATTATTCTCCTTATTTTAAATCAATTGTCATTTGTGCTAAATATCCTAAAAAGGTTGTTATTAATAATGTAATTATTGTTATTGAAATTAAGTGTATCGTATAGTTGTTAAATAATACATTTGAGGTATGGGGTATTACGAAGAAAATTAAGTCTAGAATAATATCTATTATAACAAACACCGCTCCCACTAAAATACCTTCTAAAACTTCATTTTCTTCAATATTTCTTATATATAATATGCCAAAGAATCCTATAATAATTATAGTGATTAATGGATTAAGGATATTTATATTGGGAAGGTGTGTTGTAAATATAGGGTCGAATAGTGATGTTAAAAAATATGACAAAGCCCATATCACAATTCCAAATATTATTGCTAGTTTCAGTTTCATTTTCCTTACCTTAAATTATATTAATATTATTTTTGATTTAAAAATATTTAATACTTTTCTAACTAGCGTTTAAGTAAAAATTGAAAATTAGTTTGGGATGGTTAGGTAGATATGGAATCTACCTAACTGCTTGTTTTACAAGCTTTAGAGAAATGAATTTTAAAATTTGGCTGTTTAATCTATCTCTCAAGGCTACATTGTAGCCTAATATATACTATGATTTTCACGATATATAAATATTATTGATATTTTATAAAAATTCAAGTGAACTTTATTAAAAAAATATATATTATCAAATTGATAAAGTAAAATTGAATGACAGACGATAATAATTTTGAAGAGTATTTAAGAAAAGTGTTGAGCAATTCAATAAGCTCACAAAATCCTTCAGAAGAGGCCAAAGACAAGGCAAGAAAATTATCACCATCCTATTTCAGCGATCTAAAAGAAAAATTACTAATTGAGTATGAGGGCAAGAAATTAAAAGACGTGATGGACTGTAAAATTTGTTCCAATTCATTTGGAGATGTTTTAAAAATAACAACAGAAGAAAAAATCAACTTCAACATTGAAGATAATGATTTTAAAAATCAAATCAATTACAATCTTAAATTATTGCCAAGAATAGGCCTAAAAACCGAGCAAAATCTAAAGGATAAAGGATATGACACAATAGAATCATTGACTGAACATGATAAATATTCTAATCTTGCATCAGATTTTCTAAGTAAAATTGATGACATGTCATATTTGGAAATAATCGACCTATTGGACAATAATAAATACTCAAAAAAATGCAGGGATAACATTTTAAAGAGCATAAGCTTGAAAGACCCTGAAAACTTTAAATTTATGGATATTGAAACAAAAGGATTGTCCAATGTTCCAATAATTTTAATAGGTGTTGCGGAAATTAAAGGAAATAAAATAGTATCTTCACAATACTTCCTAAGGGATTACGCAGAAGAGGGAAATATTATTGAAGCCTATTTAAGTCATTTGGATGAGGATTCAGTTCATGTAACATTTAATGGAAAAACATTTGATGTGCCATTCATAAAAAACAGATGTTCATACAACAGAATCAATGCAAACCTGGACTTGCCTCACTTGGATTTAATGTATTTTGCAAAAAATCTATGGGGAGACCAATTGCCTAATTGCCAATTGCAAACCATAGAAAGGGAATTGTTTGGAATCGAACGTGAAGGGGACGTTCCTGGACAGTATATTCCCGGTTATTATGATACTTATTTGGAAAAAGATAATATCGGGCCGGTGGTGCCGATAATAGAGCACAATTGCCAGGATATTATCTCACTTGCAAGTTTTTTAGAAAAAATGTATAGGGATGTAAATTAAAATGGGATTGTTTGACAGATTTAAGAAAAACGATAATAAAAAGGAAAAACCAAAACAAGAGAAAGTCATCCCGGATGATTTGGAAATAGATGAGGATCAATTGATTCTAAAGGAAATAGCAACAAAAAGTAAGGACAGATATGAAAGGGCTGCCGCTGCCGATCAGGTAACTGACCAGTATGTTGCTTTAGACATGTCTAAAAACATTAAGGACCGTGCTATACGATTGATTGCGATTAATAAGGTGAAAGACGAAAGGCTGCTCAGGGATGCTGCAGAAAACTCCCAATTTTTTGATGTGAGAAGTTTCGCATGGGAAAGACTTGGTGAAAACAACAAGTCAATCGCTGAAGTGGTTATAAATACCAAGAAAAGCCCTCAAGTAGATGAGATTTTTGAAAAGATAACTGATGAGGAAACATTGGAATGGATTGCAATCGATGCACAGGATAAGAAATACAGAAATGCGGCAATTAACAAGATAAATGATGCTAATGTACTTTATGATTTGGTTTTCAAGGCAAAAGACAAGTCAATTAGAAAAACTGCAGTTCTAAAAGACACATTCGTCAGTGAAGATGTCCTTCAAAAAGTTGTAATGGAGGACAAGGACGAATCAGTGAAGATGTCTGCTGTTGGCAAAATCAAAAATGAGGATAATCTCGCAAAGATTGCACTTAATGAGGATAACGCTAAAATCAGATCAATCATTTTTGATAAAATTGAAAACACCGAAATATTGCAGGACATTGCATTGAACTCAACAAAGGCTGATGTAAGGTTGGACCTTGTCAAGAAATTGGATGATGAGGACTTATTGGCAAAAATTGCTTTAAATGATTCAGATAACATTGTTAGAAGTGAAGCGGTTAAAAAGATTGATGATGAGAATGTGCTGCTTGAAGTCATATCCAATGATGATAACAGGTTTGTTCGTCAAATTGCAGTAAACAACCTAAGCAATCCTCAGGACTTAATCAAAATCGCTTTAAACGATGATGATCAATTTGTAAGAAATCATGCGATAACCAATCCTGCTTTGACAAGTGAGGATGATTTCACATATATTGCAATCAATTCCGCCCATGAGGAGATTGCAACAGAGGCCTTGGCCCATGTCAACGAGGAAAGGAATTTCATCGAGATTCTAAAAAATGCAAAAATAAAATCAGTTAGGCAAGCTACCTTGGATAATATTGACGATTTGGAAACATTAATTAGAATTGTTCTAGCTAATGAGGATGAAGAGTTCTCCCTTAAGGCTTTGAATAAGATTAAAGTCCAAAAATGTTTATTTAAAATTTATGAGCAAGGGATTTCTGAAAACATTTCTGTAAGAGCAGTTTCATTACTTAAAGACCAAAAGGTTTTGACTGATATTGCCCGTGAAGACGATTCATGGAGAGTCCGTGAAGTTGCTGTTAAAAAAATAGTCAGTAAGAAGGTCTTAAAGGAAATCTCAATAAATGATGAAAATAAATATGTAAAAGAAGTGGCAAGAAAAAGAATGAACCTATAAATAAAATTCAGGTTCTTTCCTTTCGCTATTTGCCTTTTCGAAATCTACTTTTTTAGCGTTGAACGCATCACCTGCAAATGCACGTGCATCTTCAGGACATATTGCAATGCATGCGGTGCATCTTGAACATAACTCTAAATCTGTTGTTATAGGGTCATCATCAGGAATTGCATGTTCGGGACATATTGAAACGCAATCGTAACAGAATGAACAAACGCTTTCATCGCATTCGATAACAAATGGCAATTGCTTATAGTCTGTGTAAGGTCTGTTTCCTGGAATTTCAGACTGTAATGATTCGCCAGATTCTATTTTTTCAATGCATTTTTGGCTGAACTCATTGATTTTTTCAATGTCTGATTCGTCAGGTCTTCCCACTGCAACGCCGTCAAATATGGAATGGTGGCTTACGGTTGTTGCAGCTGCGATTACATCGAAGCAGTTTTCCTTCAATACATCAACCAATTCAAGCAATGCGTCAGTCACATGAGCATTTCCGTAATTTGCAACTGCTATGGCTTTTGTATTGTCTCCTTTGATTTTGGAGAGTCTTTCACGAGCGGATTTAGGAATCCTTCCTGCAAAGATTGGCATTGCAACAACGGCAATGTCATCGCTAGAAAGCTTCTTTGATGATTCAAAGTTAAGCAAGTCACAAATCTCTTTTTCCTGGTTGAAATTATCTGCTATGATATCTGATACCTTTTTGGTTGTCCCTGACGGGCTAAAAAATATTTCTACAATTGACATACTCTCACCTAGTTACCTATAATATATATAATAGAAACTATTTAATATTATTAAATTTATAAAAATTATGTGGTGATACGATGGAATTAATGAGAGAGCTTTCTTTAGCACCTGGTGTATCAAGCGCTGAAGAAGAAATCGCTAAAATTATTACACGTGAATTAAAAGATGTAGCTGATAAAATTGAAACTGACAGTATGGGAAACCTTATTGCTACTAAAAAAGGTCAAAAAAAGGCTCCTACTGTAATGTTAGCTGCTCACATGGATGAAATCGGTTTAATGGTCAGATACATTGATGATAATGGTTTTATTAATTTCTCAACTATAGGTGGAATTAATGATCAAATGCTAATGAACCAAACAGTAACAATCCACTCCTCAGTTGGTGAAGATGTTGTTGGTGTAATAGGTTCAAAACCACCTCACGTAACAACTCCTGAAGAAAGAAACAAAGTTGTTAAAGCAAAAGACATGTTTATAGATATTGGAGCAAAAGACAAGGAAGAAGCAGAGAAAATGGTCAAAGTTGGCGATACAATGACCTTCAATGCACTCTTTGAAGAATACCCTAACAACAGAATAATGGGTAAGGCTTTAGACAACCGTGTAGGTTGCTATGTAATGATGGAAGTATTAAAAAGAGTGGAAACCAGAGCTACTGTGTATGGTGTTGGAACTGTACAGGAAGAAGTTGGTCTTAAAGGAGCTAAAACCTCTGCATTCAAATTAAACCCTGATTTAGCTATTGCTCTTGATGTTACCTTGTCCGGTGACCATCCTGGAATCAAACCAGATGAGGCACCTGTTGTCATGGGTAAAGGTCCAGCCATCATTTTGGCTGATGCAAGCGGAAGAGGTATTTTAACTAATCCAACCGTTAAGGACATGCTCATCAAGGCAGGGGATGAAAACGATATTGACTATCAATTGGAAGTTAGTGACGGTGGAACCACTGACGGTACTGCAATTCACTTGACTCGTGAAGGAATTCCAACCGGTGTTGTATCAGTTCCTACACGTTACATTCACACTCCAGTAAGTGTATGCAGTATGGATGATATTGAATCAACAATTCAATTAATTACTAAAGCTATAAATGATT
>NZ_JAGAXX010000017.1 GCF_017940815.1 Methanobrevibacter sp. | reverse complement strand
TAGACATATTAATATTTAAGTTCCACCTTATATATTAATTTTACTGCTTTTAAATTAAAAATAAAGAAAAAATAGAACGAAAAAATTTCGAGACTCAAAAACTAGTGAAAATTCAAATCACACAAGTTTTTGAAAGAGACACAAATTAATAAAACAATTAATCCATTATTGTGTAAATATTGTCAGAACATTTTCACAAAGGGAGTCATAAGTTTTAGAATCATTTATTACGAATCATTACCCTTATAATCAATACCTTTTTAACATTCAAAATCAAAAATTGAAAATATGAAAGGGATTTTTGAATTTATCGAGAAATATTTTTTTATAGTGATATTGGTGGCAGTAGCCATTTCTCTAGTTTATCCAAATTCATTTAAATGGGTTTTAAGTGAATATAACGGTATCAATATCCTCAATTTACTTTTAAGCATTGTTCTTTTTACAATGGGAACCACATTGAAAGTGGACGACTTCCTTAATGTGTTCAAAAATCCCAAGGCAATTGCAGTTGGAATTTCAGCGCAATACATAGTAATGCCAATTATAGCATTTACTCTTGCAAGCGCATTTTCTCTTGACACCGCCTTGACAGTCGGACTCATTCTTGTTGGAACAGTTCCTGGAGGAACCGCATCTGATGTCATTACTTTTCTTGCAAAGGGAGATGTGGCACTTTCAGTTTCCCTGACTGCAGTTTCCACCGTGATTTCACCAATACTAACCCCAGTAATCACGTTACTCTTAATTGGCAACCAAATTCACTTTAACCCAATAGACATGTTTATCTCAATTGTCCAAATAGTGATTGTCCCAATAATCTTAGGTTTGATTCTGAATTACAAGTTCCCTGACTTTTGTGAAAAACTGAAAATTTATTTGCCTACAGCATCATCAATTGTAGTTTGCCTAATCGTTGCAGGAGTGATTGGGGCCAATAAACAGGCTATTTTAACTTCATCCACAATAATACTCATTGTTATTGTCCTGCAATATTTCCTTGCAATGTCAATTGGATTTGGAATTGGCCGCCTTGCAGGAATGGACAGGAAACAGACAATAACAGTAGCCATCGAACTGGCATTTCAAAATTCAGGATTGTCAACCAGCCTTGCAAAAACACACTTTCCAGACTTGTCCCAGGCAACGGTTCCGGGAGCGATTTATTCAGTCTTCCAGAATTTTGCAGGATCAATTCTTGCCTATGCATTCAGAAAATATCAATCATGATGACAAAATACTAATCCGATTGAGCAATTAAATCAAATTTTATTGCATAAATGCTATCTGAGCTACCACATGCAAACATCATTTTTATGAGAACATAGAAATCCCAAATTTTAAATATTATTTTTTATAAAAACATTTAAAAAATTTAAATTAAATAAATATAATTAATTCTAATTTATTAAAAGGTGATATTTATGCCAGAAACAGATTATTTAAAAATACCTCAAAATAGAGTGGGGGCTTTAATCGGAAGCAATGGAAATGTGAAAAAGTCCATTGAGAAAGCAACTGGTACCATTCTTGACATTGACAGCGATGAAGGTACAGTTTATATCACACCTAGAGATGATATGGAAGACCCGTTAGGAGTCTGGAATGCAAATCACATTGTAAAGGCTGTGGCAAGAGGATTTAATCCTGAAGTTGCACTTAAGCTCGTTAGTGATGAGATTTATTTGGAAGTAATCAGCTTACCGTTATATATCGGAAAATCCAAAAAGGCCCTTGCAAGACATAAAGGAAGAATTATCGGAAAAGATGGAAAAACACGTGAGATAATCATGGAAATGGCTGAAGTCGACATGGCAGTTTATGGTAAGACCGTTTCACTCATAGGTGAGATGGACAACATCATGGTTGCTAAAGAGGCCATTGAGATGATACTTAACGGTTCAAGACACAAATCCGTTTACGGATTTTTAGAACACAAGAAAGAAACTTTAAAAATGAAGGAATTCAAGGATCTTGTCGGAATTGAAGATGATAAAATCGAATTCAAGGACGGCATCGACTTTGATGAAAAAGACTTTTAGGAGTTCCAACTCCTATAACTTTTTTTATAATTTAATCACCATTACAAAAGTTTAACACCCCACAATATTACACAATCAAAGAAATATTACAATACAACTATAATTTTAATAGTAATTTGCTATGAAAATTAATGCAATACTTAAAAACTTTTATATACTTTAACCAACTTATATAGATAGTGTATTACAAATACTATATTTTTTACATGTTTTAAAATTATTATTTTACCCAATATTTAAGCAAGTAGATAGGGTACCGTGTGAATATTACTTTTCATATGCTCTCTGATTTGATTTAAATATACCATGCCATAATAAGTTAAAACATATAAACCGAAGTAGGAGGAAAAATTTTGGCTCAAGAACAATTAGGACTTGATTGGGAAGAGGACTTCCAAAGGTTAACACCATCCCAATTTTTTAGAAAGAACAAGCAGATGTTAGGATTTACTGGTAAAATCCGTTCATTAACTATTGTTTTCCACGAATTGATTACAAACAGTTTTGACGCAGCAGAAGAATCCGGAATATTGCCAGATATAGACATCGAATTGAAACGTGTCGACAAGGAACACTATATCCTAAGACACAAGGATAACGGACCGGGAATTCCTGAAGATTACGTGATGCAAGTATACTGTATGATGTTTGCAGGATCCAAGTTCAGAAACATCCAATCAAGAGGACAACAAGGATTAGGTTGTAGTGGTTGTGTGCTATTATCCCAAATGACCACAGGTAAACCAGCTCGCGTAATTTCATGCTACAAGGACGGCGATGAAATTAAGGGAGTGAAAATGAAATTCCAAATGGATGTTGAAAACAACCGTGGAATCTTAATGGAAAGGGAAGACTATCCTGCAGAATCAACTGGAGTATGCATTGAATTGCAATTCAAAGAGGTTTCATACTCATTAGCGGAACAAGGTGCTTTTGAATACATCAGAAGAACCATGATCGGTAACCCTCACGCAAGAATCACATTCAGGGACCCATCAGGACACAAGTACATATTCAAAAGGGCAGCAGACGTTGTTCCAGTGCAACCAAAAGAAGTATTGCCACACCCTAAAGGTGTAAGCGCTGACGACTTAATGACAATGGCTAAAAACACCGACAGCAGAAGATACAAAAGTATGTTGACTTCATCATTGTCCAGGATGTCAGCTAAAAGGGTTGATGAAATCGGTGAAATGACCGGAATCGACATGAACAAACGTCCAAAAGCAATGACTTTCCAGGAAGCAGAGGCTATTGTCCACTGCTTCAAGAAAATGAAATTCATGGCTCCGCCAACAGACGGACTCATACCAATCGGATCAGAGCAAATCGAAAAGGGTATGAAACAAATTCTTAAACCTGAATTTGTGACAACAATCACAAGAAAACCTGTAACCTATGCAGGTGGTGTGTCATTCATTATTGAAGCAGGTCTTGCATACGGAGGAGACTCCGGTAGAGTGGTCAATGAGAAAAGGAAATCTGAAATCATGAGATTTGCAAACAGGGTTCCATTAACATTCGATGCAGGAAGCTGTGCAATTACAGAAGCGCTCAAAAGTATCGATTGGAAACGTTACGGTTTAAAAGATATGGACAACACCCCATTAACCCTATTCGTAAACATTATATCAACTCAAGTTCCTTACTTATCAACAGGTAAGCAAAGTGTTTCACCTGAACCTGAAATCGTTCACGAAATCAGACAGGCAACCATGAAACTAGCTCGCCAATTACAAAAACACTTAAGAGCAAAAAGAGCTGCTAAGGAAAAAGAAAAACGTTCAAAAGTATTTGAAGAATATGTGCCAGTCATCATCGAAGAAGCTGCAAAACTCGGTGAGACCGGAGTTCCGGAATACCAAGAAGTGCTTGCAAAAGTAACAAAAAGGGCTCTTGCAGAATTGCTTGGTGAAAAAGTTGAAGAGGAAGAGGAAGAAGAAGAACTTGACGCTATCATCATGGAAGAAGTTGATGAATTCGGAAACGCTGTTGAAGATGGTAACTCATCATTAGACAACTTTATTGAAGATGACGTTGAAGACGGATTTGAAGATTAGGTGATTTAGATGGCTGAAGTAGATAAAGAAGGAAAAACACATAAAGAACTTAGGAAGGAATACACCTATAACAAACTCAAAGGATTAGGTCAGGAAATCATTGAAGAGATTGAAAAAAATAAAGTTCCTAACATCAGAGTTCCATCAAGAGGTACTGGAAACATCGTTTACGACGATGCTAAAAGATACTATGTATTAGGTGACAGATTCGGAAGAAGATCATTAGGTAATGTAAAGCAAATCAGAAAGTTAGGACAAATGGTTTATGTTGCTAACTTCTGTAAAGATTTAGTTGCAAGAGAAAAAACCGCTACCATCAGGGAAATGTACTACGTTTCCGAAGGTTGGGGAATCAGCTTCAAATCACAACAAGAATCCAACATTGTTGGAGAGGACTTAGAAGTAACCCTCGGTACCACTCGTGAAGACTTAGGTCTAATGCCAGAGGAAGACGGCGCATCCGTTTACGGAGACATCACCCTCCTTGATGAAGTGGAAGTCAACGCTGCAAAAATGGGAAAATCCGGTTATACAATTTCCCCTACAATTGACCAAGTGGAATTTTTAGACCATAATGTTGACAAAGTACTTGCAGTGGAAACCATGGGAATGTTCCACAGGTTAGTGCAAGAAAACGCACACGAAAGATTCAACTGTCTAATCGTTGGGCTTAAAGGACAAGCTGCTCGTGCAACAAGAAGATTCATTAAAAGAGTCAATACCGAATTAAAATTACCAGTTTACATCTGTAACGACGGAGACCCTTGGGGATTCCACATTGCACAGGTAATTATTTCCGGAAGTGCAAAATTAGCTCACGTTAACCATGACTTAGCTACTCCTGACGCTAAATTCATTGGAGTGACCGCATCAGACATTATCAACTATGACTTACCAACAGATAAGCTCAAAGATGTGGACGTCATGAGGCTCAAAGAGCTTTCCAAAGACCCAAGGTATAAAACTGATTTCTGGCAAACTGAAATTAAAAAGATGCTTAAAATCGGTAAAAAAGCAGAACAGCAATCTTTCTCCAAATATGGGCTTGAATACGTAGTAGACGAATACTTCCCAGCTAAATTTGAAGAAATGGAAAATCAAGCATAGGCTTGAACTTTTCCTCCCTACTTTTTTTTATTTTTTTTAAACTATTTTTGAGCGAATGTTTATATACTAAAACTTTCATATACCCTAGTAGGTATAGGTTGTGTTATTTTGAAAGAATGTATGGATAGTGAAAATTTACACAGAAGACTTAAAAAAATCATCGGACAAATCAATGCAATTGATCGTATGATTGATGAAGATATTCCTTGTGAACAGATTCTAATGCAAGTAAATGCATCAAAATCCGCTTTACATAAAGTTGGACACATCATTGTAGAAGGACACTTGGAACATTGTGTAAAGCAAGCCATTGAAGATGATGATTCAGATGAGGCAATTAGTGACATCTCATCAATTTTAGAATATTACTCCAGACTTTAATTTTTTTTAAAATAACTTTATACCCTATGGGGTATACCTATACATTTGGGGCTGTTTAATATGAATTTTACAAGAGATGAAAAGGTAGACATCCTACTTATAATAATCTCCACAATAAGTGTAATTGCAAGCTTTATCCTATCTCTCGACCATATCTCTTGGATTGCAGTGGTCTTATGTGGAGTGCCTATATTTAAGGAATGTATTGAAGGATTGATAACCGAATTTGACATAAAGGCAGATTTGCTTGTGACAATCGCAATCATCGCATCAATAATCATTGGTGAAGTTTTTGCAGCGGGTGAAATCGCAACAATCATGGCAATAGGCGGATTTTTAGAGGAATACACTGTAAACAAGACACAAGGAAGAATCGAAGAGCTTGTGAACATGACCCCTCAAATCGCCACAAGAATCAAAGGAAAGGTTGAAGAAAAAATACCAGTAGAAGATGTGAAAATTGGAGACATATTGAAAGTGCTTCCAGGAGAAAGTATTCCAACAGATGGAACCATTCTCAGTGGAGAAACATCAATCGACCAATCCACATTAACCGGAGAATCAATACCAGTAGACAAGAAGGTCAACGATGAGGTGTACAGCGGAACAATTAACCTTTACGGATCATTCACAATGAAAACAACAAAAGTGAGTGAAGACAGTTCCCTTCAAAAGCTAATCAAATTAGTTGAATCATCAAAGCCTGAAAACGCTAAAATCGTAAGGTCCGCAGACAGGTGGGCAACATGGATTGTAGTCATCGCATTCCTATCTGCAATAATAACCTATTTTGTCACCGGAGAAATAATCAGGTCCGTTACAATATTGGTGGTGTTCTGCCCTTGCGCATTGGTACTGGCAACACCTACAGCAATCATGGCGGCCATAGGAAATCTGACCAAGTACGGAATACTCGTCAAGGACGGAGAATCCCTTGAAGAATTGGCTCACGTTAATGAATTGGTGTTTGACAAAACCGGAACATTGACATACGGGACACCTGAAGTCGTAAGGGTTGTTTCAAAAGACAATGGTGAAATGATGCATCTTGTTGCATCCCTTGAATCAAAATCCGAACATCCTTTGGCAAAATCAATTGTGAAATATTACGACAGCACCGATTTGGCTGAAGTTAATGAGTTTAAGATGCACATTGGAAAGGGAGTCACCGGAATTATAGGCAACTCAAAAGTGACCGCCGGAAATATGAAACTCCTTGAATCTGAAGACATCACTTCCGAATATGTCCATGATGCAACTAACGGTGAAATCGAAATCTATGTGGCGAAGGACAACGAAGTCATTGGAAAGATTTATCTTGCAGACACATTGCGTAATAATTCAAAACAGACCATTAAAAAGCTAAAACGCCTTGGAATAAAAACCACATTGCTCACAGGAGACAACGAGGAAACCGGACGTTACATAGCAAGACAAGTCAAAGTTACAAATGCCCAATTCAATTGCTTGCCTGAAGACAAAACCGAATACATCAAAGAGGAGCAGTTGAAAGACAATAAGGTAGCGATGATTGGTGATGGAATAAATGATGCGCCGTCATTAAGAAAGGCGAATGTCGGAATAGCAATGGGAAGCATTGGAAGCGACGTTTCAATTGAGGCCTCAAACATTGCACTAATCAATGACAATATCGGCGACATACCCCATTTAATTGGAATAGCCAGAAAGACATTAAACACAATTAATTTAAATATCGCATTCTCCCTTGCTTTAAATATAATTGCAATGATACTGGCTGTTTTAGGAATACTGGACCCTATTGCCGGAGCACTAATACACAATATCGGATCTGTAATTGTCATCATATATTCCTCAACACTGGTCAACTACAAGCTTTCAAGAAAAGACTATTTGAAGAGTAAAAAATTAGGCATGACTAAAAGTTTAAATAAATCAATATCCTAATATTAACTATCGATAATAAGGTGATTTATCATGGCTGAAAAAGAAATCAAAGTAGTGGGCATGCACTGCCCTTCATGTGTAAACGCTGTAGAATTATGCTTAAAAGATGTTGACGGAATTGAAGATGCAAAAGCAGATTTGGATTCCGGAATCACTACCATCACAATGTCCGGCGACGTAAGTGACACTGACATTAACGAAGCTGTTGAAGAAGCAGGTTTCAAAGTAGAATAATTCTACTTACTTTTCTTTTTTTTATTTTAACTTCAAATTATTTTTCTATTTTTAAATATCAAATTATATATAATTTAAAAAATAAATTTTAATCCATAGATTAAATTCTAAATTGACAAAGGGATTAAAATGAAAACTGTTGCAATTAATGGTTATGGAACCATCGGTAAAAGAGTGGCTGATGCAGTGGCCGCTCAAGATGACATGAAAGTTATTGGTGTAAGTAAAACTAGACCAAACTATGAGGCAAGAACTGCAGTTGAAGAAAAAGGCTACCCATTATACATTGGAATTCCAGAAAGGGAACAAATGTTTAAAGACGCTGGAATTGAAATCGCAGGTACCGTTGAAGATATGATTAAAGAGGCAGACGTTGTTGTTGACTGTACTCCTGGAAGCATCGGACCTCAAAACCTTGAAATGTATAAGAAAGCAGGTGTTAAAGCTATTTACCAAGGTGGAGAAGACCATGAACTAACCGGCCTTTCATTCAACGCTATTTCCAATTATGATGACTCCTATGGTGCAGACTACACCCGTGTAGTATCATGTAACACTACAGGATTAACCCGTACATTATCCACTATCGACCCAATAGCTGACATTAAAAAAGTACGTGCAGTAATGGTTAGAAGAGGATCAGACCCATCTGAAGTTAAAAAAGGACCAATCAATGCTATTGTTCCAAATCCTCCAAAAGTACCTTCCCACCACGGCCCTGATGTAAAGACCGTTATGGACGGTATTGATGTTACAACCATGGCATTGCTCGTGCCAACCACTTTAATGCACCAACACAACATCATGGTTGAAATCAATAATGATGTGGAAACCGAAGAGATTGTTGAAGCATTAGAAAAACGTTCAAGAGTAATTGTTGTTTCCGCAGAAGAAGGTTTAGGTTCAACTGCTGAATTAATGGAATACGCTAAAGAACTTGGAAGAAACAGAAACGACTTATACGAAATTCCAGTTTGGAAAGAATCCATTAACGTAGTAGGCAATGAATTGTTCTACATGCAAGCAGTGCATCAAGAGTCTGATGTAATACCTGAAAACATCGATGCTATCCGTGCACTTCTTGAAATGGAAAGCGACAACGAAAAATCTATCGCTAAAACTAACAAAGCTATGGGAATATTATAAATTCCCTCTTTTTTTACTATTTTTTACTGATTTTAATGAAACATAGAGTACTTTTTGGACCTGCAGGAAGTCCTGTAAATTATAAGGGTGCAGCATACAAAGCTCCAAAATACATCCAGGAAGAGGGACTTGACTCCTATGAGTACCAATCCCCTTATGGAGTAAGGATTGGAGAAAATGCTGCAAACACATTGAAGGAAGAATCTGAAAAACATGACATTCTAGTCTCAATGCATGCACCATATTACATCAACCTATGTGCAAAAGAGGAATCAAAGCTTGAAAAAAGTATCGGACACTTGATTGCAGCTGCACGTGCGGGAGAATGGATGGGAGCATACAGACTTGTATTCCACCCAGGAGCTTACCTTAACAGGAAACCTGAAAAAGCCATGGAAATATCAAAAAATACCGTGAAAAAGTTATTTGAAGAGCTTGAATCAGAAGGAATTGAGGAATTCACATTTGCTCCAGAAACCACAGGCAAAAGAACCCAACTCGGAAATGTTGAGGAGGTCGTTGAGCTATGTGCCACATTTGACCACTTTGAACCGACAATAGATTTTGCACATGTTCATGCCCGTGGAAGAGGATTTTTAAACGAAAAAGAGGATTACAATTGCATATTTTCAACAATTGAAAATCAATTGGACATTGACATCCTACATTGCCATTTCACAACTATCGAATATGGCCAAGGTGGAGAAGTTAAACATCACACATTAGCTGAAAGCGACGAATACGGACCACATATCGAAGACCTGTTATCTGTATTGATTGATAACGGTTGGAGTGCAAACATCATTTGTGAAACTCCACTCAGAGATGAAGATTCACTTAGAATGAAAAAAATATATGAAGAAATGATTTAATAATCCTTAACGGAGCCTATTAAATCATCCAAATCATTGAAGAGATTATTTATATCTTCATCATCTTCTTTATTTGAGCTTAACTGGATGACAAGCTCATTAGTCAAATCTTCCATCTTATCAATGAAAGCATTTAAAGTGACCAATTTATTTTCTATTTCCCTTTCGACAACCTGATTGTTACCATCATCCAACTCAATCATTTTTCTTGCAACTATAACCTGATTGTCAAACAATCCATTGGATTTTTTTATGGCTTGAGTGAACTTTTGATAGGACATGTGTGATGGATTAAAAAGCTTATTGACAAGTTCCATAGCCTTGCCCTGTTTTAAGTCATATTCTTTCTCAATTCTGTCAACTTCCTTTTCATATTTGGAAGGGATGTGAACCTTAGGAGGCTCAGGCTCGTGATAGACCTCCTTACCACATTGTGAGCAGAAATGCTGATTAGGAACCAATCTTGCTCCACAGTAAATACAAAAATGATTATGATTATCTTCAGTCATACAGTATTATTTTGTAAATAAGTTAAATAAATAGTTATGATTTTTTCAACCTTAAAACAACAATTTCAGAGTCTGTCCCCCATCTCATAGGAGTGTCCATTGAACCCACACCAGTGGTTACATGAATATACTTGCCAGATTCATCTTTAAACAATCCCATGTTATATTCAAACATTTTATCCGCAAACCAAACTGCAGGATAAAACTGCCCTCCGTGAGTGTGTCCAGACAGCTGAACGTCAAATCCCAAATTTGAAAACCTATCCCAGTAGTAGGGAACATGATAATTGAGTATGTTAACTTTGTCGTTTACAATGATAGATTCATCAATCGTTGGAACGTCCCTATTCCCAAAGCTGAATGTCAATCCGAAAATGTTAATGCAATCAAATTCAAATGACTCATTATCCAAAACAATCATTCCTGCCTTGCGACAGGCCCTTATTACATTTTCAATTCCCGGATAAAAGTCATGGTTTCCAGGAGTGAATATTATTGGCAGGTTCACTTCACTTAACGCCATGAAATCATCTTCCTCAACAACGGATGATCCATCGGCCAGGTCTCCTGAAATTATTGCCAAATCACAAGAGCCTTCAAGATCTCTTAACTTGCCTGCAACCTGTTCGATTATTTGCCTGTGGCGCACAGACCCGAAATGAACATCAGATAAATGTGCAATAGTGATGTCCCTTTCCAGATTATCCAGATACAATGTTTTTTCATGAATAACCAGCTTATGAGCATGCCAGTAGTTATAAATTCCCAATATCGGGACAATAGCCAACAATATCAAATTAACTTCTACAGACAAATTAACAAATGAACCTATTAGATAAATTATCAGAATATCTATTAAAAATAGGACTGATGCCCACATCCACACCCCGTCTGCAGTTGTGAGAAACCTTGTAATCCATCTTGATTTTCTTGATTCAAACAGCATTGGAACAAAGTGATTTAAACCTATCAGAATTGTTAAAATCAATATGTAAGCATCATCAATTCCTCCTAACAGCAAAAAGATGTATTTCAATAGGAAAAACTCAAACAGCATGTAGAATGGAGTGATGAATAGTACTCTTCTTGTTCTGAAACTCATAATCTACCTCTTAAAAAATATATATTCCACTAATTATTTAAATAATTAAAACTAATGTTGAAATGTATTAGAAAAATCGGAGGTGATAATTATGAAAAGTGATAACAAAAAGATTGAAACCAAAACAACTAATCAAAAACAAATTAAAATCGATAATGAAGACAAAGAATATGCTGAATTAGTAATTATCAAACCCGTGGGTTATCCTTTCGATTTTCAGATGATGGACGATGAAATAGAGATTACTAACCCAAAATTATTTGAAGAGTATGCTCGTGAACAATGGCAGGGATTGGTTGTTCGTGAAAAATCACACTTATTCGATCAAAAAATCATTCCAGATTTCGGTTTTGAAATCGTGACTGCAAAACCGGACAATTCAATAATTTCTGAAATGACCAAAATCAAGATTATTACTGACAAGATTGACAAGAAGGTTGACAATAAGATCAAATCGGACATTCGCCTTTCTGACATTGTAGGTCAGGAAAATGCCAAAAATAAGGTTAAGGTCATAACAAGATACTTGGAAAATCCTGAAAGCTTCGGACCTTGGGCTCCAAAAAACATCTTGTTTTATGGACTTCCAGGTACCGGTAAAACAATGCTTGTAAAGGCACTTGCAAATGAGCTTGAGGTTCCATTGTATCTAATTAAGGCAACCTCATTAATAGGAGAACATGTGGGCGATTCCTCATCTAAGATACATGAATTGTTCAAGAAGGCATCTGATAATGCGCCATCAATAATATTCATTGATGAAATTGACGCAATTGCACTGCATAGATCTTTCCAATCATTAAGGGGAGACGTTTCAGAAATCGTTAACTCTCTTTTGACTGAAATGGACGGAATCAATGAAAACAAGTCAGTCATAACAATTGGAGCTACCAATAATCCAACCAGCTTAGATTACGCTGTAAGAAGCAGGTTTGAAGAGGAAATTGAATTCAAATTGCCTGATGACAATGAAAGGTTGGCCATTCTCGAGAACAATCTAAAGACAATGCCTTTGGAATACAACTTGAATTTACCAAAAATGGTCAAGCTTACAAAAGGATTGTCTGGAAGGGACCTTAAAGAAAAAATATTGAAGACAGCCCTTCACAATGCAATATCAAATGATTGTGACATAATCACAATGGAAAACATTGATTATGCATTAAAATCAAGTAAAATTAAAAATTCAGACATAAAAGGAATGTTTGAATAAAATATTATTTATAATCAAATATATATTCAGCTGCATCAATAATTTTCTTATTTTCATTTTTTGCAGCTTTCTTAACATTTTTTGAAATGTCATAAAATATCTTATTGACTATGGAATTTGTTAAATTATCTAAAATTTTTGCACTACCATCTACATCTGCTAACTTAACCATTGCTTTTTGAGTTTCACGTTCTCTTATATCTTCCATAGATGCTCTTAAATTACCAAGTAAATCATCAACTTCCATTATTTTGAAGGATTCTTTAAGTAAAATGAACTCCTCATTGATGATATTTTCAGCTTCACCAAATTCCTTGATTCTAAGCTTGGTGTTCTCATCGGCAATTTCCCTTAAGTCATCAATATTGAATGACTTGACACCCAATTCACTAACATCATCGGAAATGTCACGAGGGTTAGCAATATCCACCATCATAACATTCTCATAATCCATGTCAATACCTAAAAGACGATTTTTAGTGATGATTGGATGTGGAGCACTGGTTGCACTGATTACCAAATCTGCAGTGGCAAGATATTCCTCCAAATCATTGAATAAAATAGCTTCACCGCCCAAATCCTCAGCCAATTGAACAGCAACATAATAAGTCCTGTTTGCAACAAAAATAGCATTCAAATCTTTTTCAGCAAGTGCCTTGGCAACGAGTTTTCCCATCTTTCCAGCACCAATGACCAAAACGGATTTGTCATCAAGGCTGCCCATATGCTTTTCTGCAAGATCAATTGCAGCAGAACCGATAGAAACAGAACCCTTGTTGATATTGGTCTTGTTCCTCACTACCTGACCTACATGTATGGCTTTTGTGAAAATAGCGTCAAGGGATTTTCCGCAGTGATGATTTTTAGAAGCATTATGCTTAGCATCCTTTACCTGACCTAAGATTTGATCCTCACCAACTATCATGGATTCCAAACCTGAAGTCATCCTAAGCAAATGCATAACTGCAGATTGACCATAATCGATTACAATGCTTTGATTTTCATGAGACAAAAGTTCATCATCTTCAGAAATGTAGTCATTGTTAATGTAGTACTCCTTTCTGTTGCATGTTGAAATTTCAATGTATTCTCCTATTGAATATTTCTCCTGCAATTGACGAAACAACTCATCAATCTCCTTTGAAATATCCTCCATAGAACTAATGTCTGCTATCTTATGGTCAACTCTTAAATTAAGTATCACTGTAATCCCCTTATAAACTCATCAATATAACCCTTAGCCTGACCAATCTCTCTTTCATTAATCAGGTCATTAATCTTTTCATCATCAAGAATTTCATAAAGATAACTTCTGCGCTCTTTCTGGTCATCGACAACTTCCTTCAATCTATTTCTAGCATAATCCTGAAGCTCAATTTCCAATATGTCCTCTTCAGTGATTATTGATTGGATTTTTTTGCGCAACTGTCTTGCCATCAGTGGGCTTTTGCCATTAGTAAAAATAGATATCTCAATTTCCCCAATATTGAAACTTGTCGGAACAATGACATTGCCCTCCTGAGGGTAATCTGCACGATTGAGCAGTTTATCTTTAGAAATCTCAGAAACATGATTGCATAACTTCTCATCACCGCTAGCGACCACAACCAAATCGGACCATTCGACCAATTCTTCAACATCTTGAGTGGAGCACAGTATAGCCCCCTTATCTTTCAACTCATCATCCAAATTCTTTCCCGCCAACTTGACACAGGCTCCGTGGTCTAAAAATTTATTTGCACGTCTGGTTGCAACCTCACCTGTGCCTAAAATAAAAACATTCAAACCTGAAGTTTTCAAATAAAGAGAAGTCCAATCCATTTTAATCAGAAGTCTCTAATGATTTGGCATGCAATACTTTAACTGCTGCTCTTAAATCATTATTGCATTCAGTCAAAACATTCATTGCTTCGAGTTTAGATATGTTGAATGTTTCAGCTAATGCTTCAGCTCTTTCATCAGGATCAGGTTTTTTTACGCCAACTAACCTTTCAGACAATTGTTTTTTCAAGTCCAAATATTCATCATGGCTCATACCCATATTGTTTAAGGTCATGTCTCTCAAGGGGCATGGCTTTGATGGTTTGCAACACCAAACAAGTGACCCGAAACAAGTTCCAGCTCCTTCACCTAATCTAGTCTCTCTTCCGAATTGAATTTTAATATTAACATACTCTTGAGGAGTTAAATTAACTTCCTGTAATGCGTTTAAAACTGGGCATGGTTTTACTGGAGGACAACAAAAAGCAAGTCCTCTAACATCTCCCCCTCTACAAATATGAGATGGTGCATCTTCCCAAGTCATAATAATCCTCCAAACTAATTTTCAAAATAATATTCATATAAATATAAAATATTAATATAATTTATTTGAACAATGAATATATAATCTTTTTTATGGAAACTATTATTAACTTCAAATTCATTAATTAATAAAAGATAAAAAAATGGAGGTTGAAGATGAGACTTTGGAACCCTGCCGCATTCTTCATAAGCCTAATGATGAGCATGATTATGGCAATAATCTTTGGAATGTTTGTTCCATACATTTTAAACATTCCCGGCCTTGAATGGGACCTGTGCCTAATACTGTGGCCGGTAAGATGGGTAACCGCATACCTGCTAATCAACATCGCAATATACCCAATAGGATTCGGATTGGCCGAAAAGGTATTCCATTTCAATCCTGACCGTTACGGAATGGGCCTTTGGAATCCTGCGGCATTTTTCATAAGCCTGATGATGAGCTTTATCATGGCGGCAATATTCGGTCTTCCAATGGGAATGCCTGTAGACATGCTGTTCTACCTATGGCCGGTAAGATGGGTAACCGCATACCTGCTAATCAACATCGTAATATACCCAATAGGATTCGGACTTGCAAAAAAGGTATTCAGGTTTGACCCTATGAATCAATAAGGTTTTTTAACCTTATTTACTTATTTTTATATATGGCAAAAGAAAGAATTTCAATCGAAGGCATTACCATCACATTATACCGCAAAAACATTAAAAACATGTATCTTCGAATTAATCCTTCCAACGGAGAGGTTAAGGTTTCCGCACCTTTGTTCCTATCAGATATAGACATAGCTGATTTTGTCAAATCTAGAAAAGAATGGATTTTGGAAAAGCAAAGGCTGATTTCTGAAAACAAGATAAAGGCCCCCTTAAAATACACCAATGGAGAGACCCACCAAGTTTGGGGAAAGGATTACACATTACAGCTAATTAAAAATGACAACATTAAACGTGTCATAATCGATGAGGAAAAGTCGTTGATTTATTTGCCCGTGCCAAAAAGAAGCACAATAGAGAAAAGAAAAAATATCCTTGACGAGTTTTACCGTGAAGAGCTGAAAAAAGCAATACCTCAAACATTGGACAATTGCGTTAAGATTGTCGGAAGGAAACCTACAAGCGTTACAGTCCGCAAAATGAAAAATTGGGGAAACTGCAAGCAGGACGGAAGAATAACACTTAACTTAAATCTTGCAAAAAAAAATCCAATTTGCCTGGAATATGTAACTATCCATGAATTGTGCCATCTTATAGAATTCAATCATGGAAAAAAATTTAAAAAGTTAATGGACAAGTTTTGTCCAGACTGGAAAAAAATAAAAAAAATATTGAATGAATAAGAAGTTATCTGTTTTCTTTAAGCATGTCTTCTTTTTCATCAGGAGTTAATTGTTCAACAATATCTTCAGGAGTACCTATGTCTAGGAGTTTACCTCCTCTCATTAAAGCTGCCCTGTCACAAACATCTAAAACAAAGTCCATATCGTGAGAAATGATAATGAATGTTTGTTCTAATTCGGTACGAGCTTTCAAGATAGAGTCAGTTACAATAACTCTTGTTACAGGATCCATTGTTCCTGTAGGTTCATCTAAAACAATGAGTTTAGGTTCTTTGATTAAAACTTGTGCAAGAGCAACCCTGTGTCTTTCCCCTACACTTAATTGGTCAGGATATTTATCCAGGATGTTTACTGCCACATCATCAGTGAAACCAACAGTTGTTAATGCGTGAATAGCTTTAATTTTACCGAATTCTGCAGGTAAATCTAAACTAATTGCATCGGTCAAGTTACCTAAGATTGTTCTGTGAGGATATAATGAATATTCTTGATGTAATAATCCGATGTAAGGCATGATACGTCCACGGTTGAGAGGACCTACTTTTGTCATGTCAATCCATTCATCACCAAGTTTGATTTCAATGTTACCTCCACTTGGCTCAGTTAATCCCATCAACATTCTGGTTGTGGTTGTTTTACCGGAACCACTTAATCCTACAATACCAAATATCTCTTCTTTATTGATGGTTAAGCTGATTCCATCTACTGCCTTAACAACACCACGTTCAATTGAATAATAATGCTTTTTAACATCTTCTAAAACCACTTCAGGCTCACCGAATTCAGGAATTTCTGGTTTTTCAGGGACTGGAACAGTTTCCATGAATTTATCTACAATAACTTGAGGATCACCTTCCTCCTTGATTTGACCATCTTCGAGCCAAATTACATTGTCAGCAAGTTCAGTCATTACTTCAGGCCAGTGAGAAGTGATTAGCATGGTGATTCCTTCATCTTTTACACCTTCTTTTAAGGTATTGTGAAGTTTTACAGCAGTTTGTGGGTCTAAAGTACCGGTAGGTTCATCTGCTAAAAACATCATTGGATTTTTAGCCAATTGTCTTGCAAGCACTACCCTTTGCTTTTCTCCCCCACTTAAGTCACGAGCAATGTGAGTAATCCTATGGTTCATTTGAACCATTTCTAATAATTCTAAAGCAGCATATAAACTTTCTTCATGTTCATATGTGTCAGGCATAGCCCTCATTACATTTTCAATTACAGTTTCTTCGTCATATAATGCGAAGTTACGTTGTAACATAATGGAAATTCTTCTTTTGATACTTGCAAATAATTTTCTTTCAGCATTGAAGAAATCAACTTCTTTTACCTCGAATGTTCCTCCGCAGCTACATTTTTCACCATTGTGAGATGGTGACTCTACAGCCAAACAATCAGGACAAACAGCGACATTGAAAATAATATTACCTGCATCAGGCTTATAATCCAATGTACCTCTAAGCATGTTGATTAAAACTGATTTTCCACTTCCACTACGTCCTAATATACCTAAAGTCTCTCCTTCATTAATCTTCAAATTAATATCTTTAAGAACATCAACACCATCAAAAGTTTTTGTAACATTCTTAAGTGTAATAAAATCCATGAAATCACCTATTAAGATAATTTTTATTTTAAACTATTAATAAGGTTTACTAATAACAATTGTTTTAATAAATTAAAAATTAGAAATATCAAAGTCCAAATTGCCTGAAATAACTGAACGAGCTATTGAAAACCCATCAACTCCCGTATCAATCATTTTTTCAAGATTTTCACGAGAGTTTACAGAATTATTTCCAATAACTTTTATATCAACATTATTACAGATTTCAGTTAAAAGTTCCCAGTCCGCCTCAAAGACACCTTTTTTCATAGCATCAATATGCAAATAGTCAGCGCCTGCATCTTCAATTAAATGAGCAATGGCCAATGTATCAATACCTTCGACATTTGCCCTAATCTTAACTGAAACTTCGCTATCAACATTATCAACAACTTCAGAAATGAAATCTGCTAAATCCTGACGATTTAACATTTCTTGACCACAACCAATAGCTACAATTTCATCTTGGCGACAATGACAATTAATTTCAATAATATCTAAATTTTTTATATTCCCCGCTTTGATAAGTGGCCGAGGAGTTGTTGCACGCACATTTGCTGAAACCTTTACATTACTGTGAACTTTTTTAATTGAGTTTACTTCACTTTCAATATGTGAAAAAATCTCATCCAGGGAAAAATCAAATTCATTTCTTCCCCTTTCGATAATTTTTCTGCTTGCATCAATTGTAGGTTGATCCAAACTGTATCCACCTAAAGTAGCCACATCAAAACCATAAGGAATAACCTTGTTTAAAAACTCAGCATCAGTTATTCCTGCCATTGGTGCAACTACCTTAATCATGATGCATCCTCAGTACTCTTTTTCGACAACCCAAGTCCACATTTCATTATTATGTGCACGGATTTCTTCAAGACCAATATCAGCCATGTATGCTGCATCTTCAGCGTTTTTACCTCTTCCAATACCTGCTTTAAGTTTGATACCAATTTCTTCATCAATTTCGACCATGATATCTTCGATATCTTGTTCGCTTAATCCATTACATGGAGACATGAAGTTGTCTCCTCCAATGAAGAATAACAATGCTCCTCTTTTGATTAATTTGGTCATCAAATAGTGTTGAGCTTTGTTAACCATGAAACTTGTATCAAAAGCAGATTCAATATCGGTTAAGGTTTCAGTTACACTGTTGATGTCAATGTGAGCTGCTTGAACATAACTGTCTTCTTCTGAAACTAAACTGTCAATAGCCAAAATTTCTTTCCTTTCACCTGATTGAGCACTTCCTGCTTTTTGAAGAGCAATAGTTGCTAATTTTTGAGCTTCGTGAGGAGTTTCAGCAGCACCAACACCCATACTTACAGTGATTGGGTATCTGTTTCTGATTGATCTTTGAATTCTTAAGTGGTCTTCCTCATCAAGACCGTTTGAAATCGCAAGTAAATTATCAAATCTTGTAAAGAAAACTAATCCTTTTTTATTACCGAAATGATTATTTAAGTCAGCAAATAAATTTGCTTGAAGCATTTGTAAGTCAGATTCAGTTCTAGGCCTTGGAGTAACTGTCCAAGGACCGTAATTGTCAATTTGTATTAATGTCATTTGTATCATACGATATCCGCCTCTTTCACTAAGGAATACTCTCTATAATTTTTTGTGCCAAATTTTTCTTAGCATCTAAACTATTCATTATTGTATTTGTAACTGTTACCTTATTAACTATTTGATTTAATTGTGATTTTAGATTAGAATCTTTATCGTCAACAACAATATTATCTAAAAAATCAGAGTATAATGATGCAACACCAACTGAAGAAACATCTATGTTCAAAGCCTTCATGAATTTGCTTGCAGGACCTGAAACAGCATCAGAGCCTATAATTGGAGATACTGCCACAACATATGTGTCTTTTAGAACATCACGAACACCTTCCAAAGACAATATTGGTGAAATTGAAGTGACAGGATTTGAAGGTCCAATAACTACCGCATCGGAATTTTTTATTGCATCAACAACACCTGGAGAAGGAGTTACATTTGAAAACTTAACATCCAAAACCTCCGGTTGAGACTGGTGCTTGATTAAGAAGTCATGAAATTCCAATTCTCCAATGTCTGAAATGATTTTTATGTCAGACTGCTCTTCGCTCATGGGGATGATTCTTGATTTGATTCCCATATTTTTAGCTTGAATCTCACAGGCTTTTGCAAGTCCAACTTTTTCCATAAGTTGAGTCTTCTGTATTTTGGTGGCTCTGTCAATGTCACCAATGCGCAACAGTTCGGGACAGCCAATTTCTTCAAGACGCTCATGAGTAATGAAAGTATCGTCCTTAACACCATACCACAGCTCATCGTTAATCATGTCAGACATGGTATACAATACTGTATCAATGTCTGCTGAGACATAAACCCCTGAAAAATAATCGTTTTCCAAAGTATTGACAATGATTGTCAACTCTTCCGGGTCGACTATTTCCTTTATTCCTTGCAATAATTTTGGAGTTCCTGTTCCTCCAGATAAAACAGTAATCATAATATCACTTATTTTCTAAATACATCAAACTCTTTTGGCATTAAAACAGATTTAATGGATGAGTTTTCATTTCTCAATAAGTCAAAACTGTCAAAACCACGGATGATAACTGCAGGCAATCCTTCATCAGCCTGACCCATTATAAGAGATGCAGCTGCGGACAATTCGTCACAGGTTGCAATTTCAGTGGTTTCCAATTCCCTTCCATATAAATCCTTTTCACCGACTCTCTTCCAGATAGGTGAAATTCCAGAGCATCCGATTGCAGTTCCGATAGCTCCAAACCTAAACGCCCTTCCCTGAGTGTCAGTGATAATAACCGCAATCTCTTCACCGAATTCCTGTTCTAAAAATTTACGAATCTCAGCTGCAGATTCATCAGCGTTTTTAGGCATTGGAGTGGCTAAACCGTCACCAACATTAGACTCGTCAATACCTGCATTAGCACAGACGAAACCATGTTTTGTTTCAGTTATGATAAAATTAGGACCTACACGAACCACTTCATTTGATTCATCCAAAATCGCTTGGACAATCTTCGGATCCTTGCCTGATTGATTTGCCAATTCAATAGCATCATCAGATGGGTTTAATTCATCTAATTTAATGAAATTTTCCTCTGCTTTTGAAATTAAGGTTTCAGCAATTAAAATAATGTCCCCATGATTCAAATTGCAACCTTGTTTTTCAATAGCCTCCTTAATAATCTGTGAAATATCACTATCCCCATCAATAATGGGAATGTTTTCTAAGCCAAATAATTCAATACTCATAATAATCATCTGAAAATAATTAAAAAAAAAGAAAAAAGTTATGGATTATAGACATCAATAGTCCATTCACCATCAAAAACAGCAGCACAAGAAGTTACTGGTTTTTCATAGTTTGCAAAAACACCCTCATCGAAAATATATTTTGCAGCTTCTTCAGATGTCTTAGCTTCAAACTCAACTTTATCAGGCACTTGACTGCCGTATGTTGAAATGAATACTGCTTCGCCAAACGGAACTTGCTCGACCAATATTTTTTTGTCGTTTACAATTCCGACATAACAGTCATATTCACCTTCTTCTGCACTTGCTGTAACAACCGCTGCGATTCTTGGAGTGTTATAATCATCTTTCTCATAATCCATGGTGAGTAAAGAATATGCAAGCGCATCCTTAATATTCATCCCTACAGCCAATTTATCAGCTATAACATCAGTTTGAGATCCATTTGATACAACAGCCAAATCACCAACAATGCAAATACTGTTGTATGCTATATATGGACTTTTATAAATATCATTTTCAAAACCTTCCTTTGGAACAATAGCTGCCGCATCATCAGATTTTAAACATCTCCTATTTGGAAATGACCTGCTTGACACCCTATAAGCCACAAAAGGTTTACCATCACAATTCATCCCAGTTGATAAAATTCTTCCAGTATACATTTTAACTCCTCAAATTTAAAGTTCAGGACGTTGGACAGCCTTATCTGCAGAAATTCCTGGAGGGCATTTAATTACAATTTCACCAGGTTTGATAGTAACTTGTCCTTCATCAATAACTCTTGCTTGAACACCAACGGCGCTTCCGGCTATCGCATCCGAGCGGTCTTGACCGTCTACAGTAACTTTATGCAAGTTAGCGACAGGCATGACATAATATTCCTGATCACCAGAAACATCGGTAACATTTGGTTTTCCACTGCCTTGGTCAATGTCCTTAGCAGCATCATCAGCTTGAACATCAGTAGCTGAAAAATTACTAGTGACAACTAAGAAAATCATTATTGTGAAAAGAATGTCAATGAACGGAACTAAATTGATATTTGGCTTTTGATCCAATTTCTTTTTATGTTTTCTAACATCAATTGCCATTCTTTCACCTATTGTCTTAGTTTACTTTCAGTAATTTCAGCATTAACATTACATTTCTCTAAAATAATATTCGCAATACTTTTATCTAACATACTTGGTTTAAAAGACACTTTTATATTGGCATAAGGGTCAGAAATCAATCTAGTGTTTACAACACCTTCAGCTTCTTGTAAAGCTTCAAGTGCACATTCAACATTAGAATCAACTCTAACTTTAACTACAGCGTAACCCCAGTTAGTCATTTTGGTAGCAAGTTCAATTTTATCCATTTCAGCTTCGATAAGCCCTTGGATATAAGTGTACAATGGCAATAGAACAATAGCCACTAAAAGACCCATAATAGTGGTGGTTAAAGCAACATAAATACCTTCTGCCATAGCTGCAGAGTCTGGATGAACCCCTAAAGATTTGAAAGTCATCCAAATACCAATAACGGTACCGATTAAACCTAAAAATGGAGCAAGTTCAATAATAGTTTTTATGGTGTTTAAACCTTTAGTCATTTTAGCAACTTCAACAATGAAAATTTGCTCCATACTTTCTTCAACCTCGGTTTTATTTTTATAACCGATTTTTAAGGTTTCTGAAATAATTCTAGAAATAGGATTTTTAAAACCATTAATCTGTTTTAAAGCTTCAACGGCACCGCCTCTTTCCATAGAAGCAGTTACAACCCCAAATATTTCGGTTGTATCAACTTTACTAATTTTTCTAAGATATGCTATTTTTCTTAATGCAATAATAAGACCATAAATACCTACAAAAAGAATTATATAAGTTATAATCCCTCCTTGAGTAAAAATATCCATCATTCCATCAATAAATGGCATAATATACTCAACAATCATTTTCATCCTCTTAAAGTATTATCTTTGAAAATCGTTTATAAGAATATTATATTAATTCATATACTTAAAATTATTTAAAAAAAAAGATGAAAATCATTTCATTTTAGCAACGGTATTCCATGACCTTCTAACAAAATCAGGCATTTCATCATATGTATAATTTGTTAAAAATTTTTTAGTGGTCGGGTCAGACGGATAACCTGAACCTATTCCACCTTGTTTAATGAATTCCTTATTAATTTCAGCTATCTGATCATCCCTTTCCGCTTTTGCAATAATTGATGCCGCACTTACCTGTATATAATTGTCATCGGCCTTGTGTTCCGCAGTAATGTCAAATCCAGTGTCTTTACGTAAATTTTCCTGGAACCTTTCAGCTTTCACATCAACAGCATCGACAATGGCCTTTTCAGGTTTTAATCTTAAAATAAGTTCTTCCATTGCATTTTTCTCAATTTCATTGAGATTAATTCCTTCTGCCCTCATTTCATCAATTTCACGAGCAGAAATGACAATGATGTCATATTCAAACATTTTCTTTAATTTACGAGATAAAATAGTACGTCTATGAGGAGCCAAACGTTTGGAATCTTTAACGCCCATCCTTTCAAGGACTTTTTCCATTTTTTCAGGAACAATCACTCCTGCAATGACTAACGGGCCTAAAACAGATCCTCTGCCAGCCTCATCAATACCTAAAATATCCATAAAAATCAACAAAAAAATAATAAAAAAAGAAGTGAAATAAAATAAATTTATTTCATAGCCCTAAGACGGACTTCAGGTTCTAAAGCTAATGGTTCTGCAGCAACGATTGCAGTACCTTTTGCTACAACAGTCATTGGATCTTCTGAAATTTCTACAGGGATAGCAATTTCATCAAAGATTCTTTCTTTTAATCCACGGAGTCTTGAACTTCCACCAACTGCAACTGAGTTGTTGTAAACTCCCATCATCAATTCTGGAGATAATCTTTCTAAGATTACATTTAATCCATCGACTATTTGTTGCATGTATGGTTCTACTGCATCTGCAACGAGCATTGAATCAATCACTACTTTTTTAGGCCTGTTGGTTTCTAATGATTTACCGATAACTTCAACACTTAAGTTTTCAAGTTGTTCGGAACAGTGCACCATACCAACTTCCATTTTAGCGGATTCTGCATCATGAATACCAATAGCTACATCGTATTTTTCTGCAACAATTTCAACAATTTTATTGTCAATGTCGTCTCCACCACATCTAACTGTTTCAATATCGTTGATACCACCGAGAGAAATAATCACAATATCGGTTGAACCTGCACCAATATCAATAACCATAGTACCATTTGGTTCTGCAATTGGCAATCCTGCACCAATAGCAGCAGCTAATCCTTCACTGATTACTAAAATATTTTGTGCACCGGCTTTTCTACCGATTTCTTCAGCAGCATTCTTTTCCACTTCAGATGCATCCCCCGGAATACCAATGACAATTCTTCCTACGGTTTCACCTTCATTAATACCAATTTGCATTGCTTTAATGAGTAATGCTTGTGCTTGCACAACATTTTCAATAACTCCTTTTTTCAAAGGTCTTACTGCGAGAATATCTTCAGGAGTTCTTCCAAGCATTTTTTTAGCTTCTTCACCAACTGCTAAAACTTCAGCAGGGTCATCTTTTTTAACTGCTACTACAGATGGAATTTGATATAAGTCAAATTTATCTCCGGAAGGTTTTGCAATAACAGTATTTAAAGTTCCTAAATCAATTCCTAAACTATTACTGATAACTTTAGTGTTTTCAGCTTCTGGTACTTCTTCTTCATTTCCAAAAATATTCATGATTAATCCTCCGTTACAATGTCTCTAAAATCAATAACGAAAATTTTATTAGATGTAGCTATACTCTGAACTTTTCCAACATCACCATCTTTTTCAACAGAAATTAAAATTGTTGATAAAACAACTTCATTAGCATTGTAAAATGGTTTTAAAGCAGATTTAACAAAATTAGGCAATTTTACATCATTATTTAAATCAATATCAATGAAACCAGTGGTCTGAGATTCTTTAATAATTGCAAAAGGCAATTTAGATTTTTCGATAGTGGAAACGGTGTTCCTGATCACATCATCTGGTGCGACCAATACCATCAAATTAGGCTCTTTTGCCAAGTATTCCCTTGCAATTTGTATAAATGCACCACCAAGCTTTAGAGTAGTATTTCTAAAATCATTAAGAATCAAAGGATTCCCATAAAGCATGATAAAATCAAATTTTTTATCCAATTTGCCTTCTTTAAGAATCACATGTTCCCTGAACAAGATTTTAACATTATGATTTGATGCAATGGCCTTATATGCCATATTATCAACCAAATCAACATTTCCTGCAATAACACACCATTCTTTTTGAATTGGCTGATTGTTTCCTGATGAAACTCTTGCAGCTTGTCTTAGGACACGTATATTATCTTCTATCATTTAACTACTCACAATTCATTAATATAAACTATTCAAATAAATCAACTACTAAAATTTCATGAAAATATTAATCCAATATGGAAATAAAGCCCAAAGAGACCAATAAATTCAGAAATTTGCCTTATTTATTAAAGTCTAACAATTAATATTTATTAAAAATATTATTATATATATTTTATCTTTTAATGGATTTTTTTAAAAAATATTGTTGAAAATATAATTATTAAATTAATAAAGCAAAAATTACATGATAAAAACAAAAATTACTTTAATAAATAAGTAGATAATAAAATATATAATGATTTTTAGGAATTAGATAAAAATAACAAATTTGTATAATTAAATACATGAATAAATGAAAATGAGCTAAGAACTAAGATAAAATTAATAAAAGATGAAAATAAAATTATTACTGGAGTTAAAATATGAGTAATATGAACACCAAGATGGAAAGTTTCATTGCAATATCAGACATAATATCCCTTTTGAATATGTCTTCTGGATTTTTGGCAATCATAAGTTCAGTGAACAATAATTTTGAACTAGCCGCAATCCTCATGATTATTGCAATCATATTCGACTCATGTGATGGTTGGGTAGCAAGAAAAACAAATAGGCAAGATGATTTGGGATTTGGAAAAAATATAGATTCCTTATCAGATATTGTTTCATTTGGAGTTGCGCCAGCTACATTCCTGTACAGCTGCATTAACACCACCCCCGGAATCTTTCAAATAGCAGTAATATTAATCAGTTTATTAATTGTTATCTGTGGCGTTTTAAGATTGACAAGATACAATGTGATTGCTGGAAAAATCGACACCACCGATTTTATCGGATTTCCAATACCAGGAATATCCTTCATTTTAGCAACATTATACCTTAGTGGATTATTTAACCCATATCTTGCAATAATATTAAGCGTTATCGTATCACTATTGATGGTTTCAAATATCAGATACCCTAAGTTCGACAACATTCCACTGATTGCAATATCTGCAATTTTAATTGTTCTGTTGATATTACCGATAAATATAGTTTTATTTGGAATCAATATCCCTGCATTACTACTATTATTATTCTGTCTATACTACCTGATAATTAATTTAATTAAAATATAAGGCACCATACTCCTCCTAATTAAATTAACCATCATTAACACCAAATTAGGAGTAATAAAAATGAATAATAAAAAACCAAGAGATCCATTGTACCCCAGAGGTTTTGAAGAAACAAGGGAATTGAGAAAGCAAATTTCTGAAGAATTTCCAAAACCTAATAAAAAAGAAGGACTTGAAGATGAACTGTCTCCATTGAAAAAGTTGAATCATAAGATTGGAGTTTATCTGTCTCCAAAAACAACTGAAATAAGTGATGATGAGAAAAAAAGAAAAATTGGAGTGATAATAACTACTTTAATAGTACTGACATTAATTGTCTCAGCATATTATTTTATAATTTATGAACCTTCACAGGAGCAATTGTCAATTGCAAAAACAACAAAACTGAATGAACTTCACGACTTATATTCCGGAGCGCTTGCAACATCCCCCAACGAGATGTTACTAGAAAATAAAATAAATGATGCTGGAAGCCGTGAAGAAATTGAAAGCATAAACATAATAACACCAGCAACAAAAGACTGGAAATCGTTCCATAAAAAGTCAATAAATACAAATCAAGACAAATACAACAGAACAATGGCAGTTTATGAAAATGAAAGTAAAAATACAATAATTTCAGCCTCAGAAGCTATGAAAATCATCAATGAAAATGATGCTACAGTTCTTTCAAAAATTAAATTTGAAGAACCAAATACCGTTTCAGTACCCATTCTCGTTTCAAGACTGCAGGCAGGAGCGGGCCTTGTCAAGGTCGGAAGTGTGGTGGACATCTATTCCAACTTCAATTCGACAGAAGACAATTACACTTCAAACATCACAGAACCCGAAATTAGCGGCTGCACTGTTCTGTCAATCATGAGATATGAGGAAAACGGCGAAATAGATTCTGAGTACTCAAAAACAAAAATGAATGTTAAAGGAAACAATACAAATCCTCATGAAAATACACAGGGATTCTCTTCTGACGTTTTGGAAATGATTAAAGGAGCAATTGTTAAAGGTTATGATGAAAACAAAACATTTGAGATGCTGAAAAGCTATGGCGTGAAACTATCCAATTATGAACGTCAAATTAATTTAGGAGATCTGGACGCGCAATATATGCTTTTAATTGAAGTGCCTCAAGAAAAGGTCAATTATATCTTAAATAATATGGACAATATCGTCTTGACAATCCCAACTTCCGAAGCCCCAGATTGGATGATAAAGGAAATCAGTTCAACTTACCAGAATTAAAAAAAGTATTATAATAGATTTTACAAAACAATTATTATGAAAAAACCAAGTATTTCAACAATAATTGTTATTATTTGTTTATTAATAATTGGATTGTATGCAATGGGGGAAGTGAATTATTTTTCATCAAAAATAGTGAGTGAAAAGAATATCGAATCACCCAAAATAATTATCCCATCAATAGGGGTTGAAGAGAAAATCAACAACGAATCTCTAAATCAAGGTGTTTTAAGTGACCCTGGAAAGAATATCCCTACACATGACCCAATCATATTATACGGTCATAGAACACTGCAAGGATCACCTTTCTTAAGATTAAATGAGCTTTCTGTTGGAGATACGTTCCTTATAGAATGGCCAGGAGTTGGAGAATTGAATTACAGTGTTGTGAACACAACAATTGTTCCTGCAACATATGAATTAAATGCACAAGGGGCGAACACAACATATCTGATAACTTGCGATCCTATAGGGTCTACTGAAAATAGACTGATTATCCAAGGGGAAGTTAATGATTTGAATCCTGTTGATGAAAAAATTATTAAAAACAATCCACAAGAATCAAATGCACTAATCATATCCGCAATATTCTTAGTGATTGGACTGATATTCAGCTTTTTCTATCCGGAAGAGAATAGAATATACATACTAGCCACAGTATTAATAATTTCAGCAGTGCTGTTCTACTGTTGCATAAATCCAATCCCTTCAGAGCTGATTTATGATAAAATAATATTTTTAAACGGAGGATTATAATGGACGTTGATAAAGAATATTTCTCTAATATAACCACTAGAGAAAGAGCAATATTTGAGGGAGCCATCAGTATGGGAGCATTATTCCACCAATTTGTAGGAACTCCCGTTAATAAAAACACTAAAGAAAGCTTGGAAACAAGCATGGAAGAATCTTTAAAATTACAACCCGCAATTGAAGACGTAGAAGTTGAAATAAGATTTGACAAACTCGAAGAATCAATGACCGAATTCGACTACACATCATTGACAGGAGATATGCTAGACGTTAAAATCCATACAAAAGTGGAAAATGTCAAAGCAATAATAAGAATTGAGTTTATTGAAGAGTTGAACTATCCTTTAATGTATGTTGAAAAAATAGAAGATTAGAAGTTAATACAATTCTTTTAAATCTTCTAACAATTCTTTTAAATGAGTAATCTTAATATGATTCATTAAAACTATTCTGATTGCGACTGGACATTTTGCAACTGAAACCTTCCAGTCCAAATCTTCTAATTTTTGAGCCAATTCATGAGCATCCATATCAGGATGATTGAATGCAACAATATTTAACTCAGGTTCGCAAACAAGATCGTAACCTATTCCTTTTAAGTTTTCAGCCAAAAATCGAGTATTGTCCATTAACTCTTGAGCTTTTTTAGAATAACCATCTTTTCCAAAATATTTCATAATTGCATAAGTCGCTGCTGAAGAAGCTCCTAAACGAGTCCCAACAATTGTTGACTGAGTTTTAACAGTTAAATACGGTGAATCAACTGCCATCACATCCAAGTACTCTTCTTTTCTAAAGATAATTCCGCCAGCAGGGATTGGAGCCAAACCCATCTTGTGAGGGTCAACAGTTATGGAGCAAACGCCTCTTAAAGAAAAGTCAAATACTGGCATGCCATAACCCGCATCCCTTAAGAAAGGAATTGAAAATCCACCAAATGCAGCATCAACATGGAAATAGATATTATTTTCAAAAGCAATTTCTGAAATTTCCTCAATCGGGTCGATTAAACCCAATTCAGTAGTTCCCGCAATGGCCACAATAGCTACAGTCTTGTCAGATATAGCTTCTTTTACGGAATCAACATCAATTTTATAATCATCATCCAATTTAGCCTCGACAATCTTCAAGTTCAACATGTCTGCAGCTTTCTTAAAGGAAAAATGTGCAGAATCCGGAATTATGATTTCACCATCTACAATTCCCTTATATTTTCGAGCATGATTTCTTGCAGCACGAATTGCCATTATATTTGCTTCTGTGCCACCAGTCACAATATTTCCATAAGCTTTATCCAAAGACAATAATTTTCCAATAGATTCAATGACCTTATTTTCAATCAATTTGGTTCCTTTAAAAAGACCCGGATCTCCCAAGTTAGTGTCTAAAAACTTGCAATAAACTTCTTTTGCAAAAGGATGTGCCTGAGTACACATTGAGCCTAAAATCCTACCGTCTGCATAATCATAATCCAAACTATGAAGTTCATCCAATTCTTTTAGAATATCCTGTTTGTCTATTGGTTTATCGTCCATAAAATAACCTAGTTAATTAAAATTAATATAAAAAAAATAAAAAAAGAGAATAAAAAATTTATTCTAAACGTTTACGAGCGGCGTCAAGAATAATTTTTTGTTCTGCACGAGCAACAGTTTTTCTCACATCAGCAATAGCGTCGGTATTTGAAGATACACTGGTAATTCCAAATGCAACGAGTTTTTCAACAATGTGAGGTACACTACCTGCTTGACCACAAATACTACAGGTTACACCTGCTTCAGCACATTTTCTGATTGTTCTTTCAATCAATTTCATTACTGCAGGGTGTTCTTCTGAGTAGTGTTTTGCTACAAATTCATTGTTTCTGTCAACTGCAAGAGTGTATTGAGTTAAATCATTGGTTCCTAAACTTACAAAGTCTATACCTTCTTTAATGTACTCATCAATCAGGATTGCAGCTGCAGGAATTTCAACCATCATTCCAAAGTCAACATCTTTGTGAGGTTCAAATCCTATTGAAGAACAGATTGCTTTAGCTTGTCTGAGTTCTGCAGGATTTTGTGATAATGGAATCATGATTCCAATGTTTGTGTATCCTTTTTCGTGTAATTTTTTAATAGCTTTAAATTCACATTTGAGGATTTCAGGTTGATCGAGCTCTCTTCTGATACCTCTCCAACCGAGCATTGGGTTGTGTTCTCTAGGCTCGTTTTCTCCACCTTCTAATGCGATGAACTCATCGGTTGGTGCGTCTAAAGTTCTGTACCATACTGGTTTTGGATAGAATGCATCTGCCACAATTTGAACTTTTTCTGCAATTGTGTCGATTAATTTATCTTCTTCACCGTCAGCGATGAATTTACCTGGGTGGATACCAGATGTTAACATTAAGTGTTCGGTTCTTAAAAGACCTACACCATCTGCACCGGTTGCTGCTGCCTTTTCTGCAGCTTCAGGCATACTTACGTTAGCTTTAACTTCAGTTACAGTTATAATAGGAGCTGCTTCTACAGCACCTGCTTGAACAGTTGCAGCTTCTTCTTTGGTTTCGGAAATACCTTCAAATACTAATCCTTTTTTACCGTCTAATGTTACACCGTCATTTTCTTTTAATGTGGATGTAGCATCTCCAGTTCCTACAACACAAGGAATTCCGAGTTCACGTGAAATGATAGATGCGTGACAAGTTACTCCACCTTCATCAGTTACGATACCGCTTGCTCTTTTCATAGCAGGCACCATATCAGGAGTGGTCATTGTTGTAACCATAATGTCTCCTTCTTTGATTTTGTCTAACTCGTCAATATCTAAAATGATTTTTACTTTACCTGATGCCATTCCAGGACTTGCTCCAAGACCTCTTACTAAAACATCACCTAAGTCAGAGGATTCGGATTCTCCTTCTTCAACAGCATCTCCTAAAGTAGTGATAGGTCTAGCTTGTAATAAGAATAACATGTCTTTTTCAAATGCCCATTCAGTATCCATTGGTTCACCATAGTGAGCTTGGACTCTTTTACCCATTTCTGTTAATTCAATGAGCTCTTCATCAGACAATACTCTTTCTTTTCTCATTTCTTCAGGAACTTCAACTTTTACACTTGTACCGTTTTCATCATTAGTGTACATTACTTTTTTATCACTAATGGTCACGTTGATGATTTCATTGTCCTTTTTATCAACTTGATAGTTATCAGGAGTTACATCACCTGATACAACTGCTTCACCAAGTCCCCATGATCCTTCAATCAAAGCGATTTCCTCACCGGTTGAAGGGTTTACGGTAAACATTACACCTGCTTTGTCAGCAATTGCCATTTTTTGAACAACAACAGCAATGTATACTTTTGAATGTTCGAAGTTGTTTTCTTCCCTGTAGAAGATTGCTCTTGCTTCAAATAATGAAGCCCAACATCTTCTGATGAATTCAATTACTTCGTCATCACCGGACACGTGCAAGAAAGTGTCTTGTTGACCTGCAAATGAAGCTTCAGGTAAGTCTTCTGCGGTTGCAGATGATCTGATTGCAACATCAGTGTCATCTTCACCTACTCTTTGACAAAGTTCATTGTAATATTCACGGATGAAAATAACTAAATCTTCTGGAATAGGAGCTTCATTAATGATTTTTTTAATTTCTTCAGCAGCAGCTTGAAGTTCTTTTGTATCATTAATGTCAATTTTTTCAAGAATGCTCATGACTTTATCGTTGATTCCTGCCTCATCCATGAAATATTCATAAGCTTGAGCAGTTACTACAAAACCTGGTGGCACTGGAATACCCGCTTGAGTTAATTCACCCAAATTAGCACCTTTTCCACCAGCAATTCCGATATCGGATTTACTTAATTCCTCAAATTTTTTAACATACATGAGATATGACCTCTTGGATTAAAAATTATTATTACATTGACAATAGCCAATATTATATTTTAATATATTTTTTAATGTTTAAATATTTAATGAAAAAAAGTATTTGAAAAAAAGTACAATAAAAATAAGAAATTAAAAAAAAGAGTAGAAAAAGATTAATTAAATAAATCTATTTAATTAAATCTGCGCCTTTGTCGACAACAATTTTACAAGGAACTGGTAATTTCATACCTGCTCTTTTGAGTGCGACTTTAGCTTCTTCAAAGTTTTTAGCGTTACAGTCAATGGTAATTATTCTTTGACCTTTTTTAACGATAGCTTCAACAGAAATAGGTTTACCGAAAGCGTTTCTCATACCACTTTGTACCCTATCCGCACCTGCACCGGTTGCCATCGGGTTTTCTCTTACGATTTGGTGTGGGTAAACTCTTAATTTTAAGTGGTAACCCATTCTTCCTGCAGCCCTTTGCATTAATCTGTTAGAAGCAATCCTTGCAGCTTCTAAAGAATTGTGTCTGATTTGAGCTGGTTTTTTTACAGCTAAACTTACTTGTACTGGGAATTCATCTTTTAAGTTTCCCATGTCGTATTGTACGATTCTTGAATTTGGGGTTTTTCTAATATAATCTCTTCTTGTATAAGCACGAACCATTATTATTCCTCCGAAATAAACATAATTTGTTTTTAATTAAAGATAGCTAAAAATAGTAAATTTCCAACAATAGCTATATAATAAATTATATCGTAATATAATAGAATACTTAAATATATTATTTTAGTTATTAATAAAGGTTACCATATTTTCAACATTTTTGACCAAATTATTTTATTATAATAAGAACATAATATACTTTATGAAAATTAATGGGGAGATCATTTTTACATATAAAAGTGAAAGTAATGCCAGGGTGGTATTTGATTCACTGGAAGTTGATAATGAAAATTATCTTAAATCCAGTTTAAATGGGAATTCAATTGAATATCAAATCAATAATGACAAACTGGGCAGTTTTCTTGCAACAGTTGATGATTTAATTGCTTCTGAAATTGTTGTAGAAAATATAATAAATAAAACAAAATAATGAAAAGTTTTATATAAATAAAAAAAACATATATACATTCAATATTTATTATTAATTCGTTATGAGAGTGTAATTTATGGAATGTTATTATCATCCTGAAAGAGAAAGTACAGATACCTGTGCAATATGTGGAAAATCAATTTGTAAAGAATGCGGTTTAGAAATTGCTGGTAAAACCTACTGTAAGGAGTGTTTAGAAAAAATTGTAGGTCTTGGAATTGAAAATAAAGCTCCTGCAGAACCTCAACAAGCAGTTCCTGAACAACCAGCTAGAACAGAACCTGTAAGACTTAATAAAAAACCTGTTGATGAAAGTATTTATCAACCACAAGAAGAAGTGAGACCTACTCACGAAATCAAACAAATTAGAGATGATTCTCCATATAATATAAAAGACAATATTAGTTATTCTGGAGGTCCTGAATCATCTTATTTAAGTGAGAATGAAGTTGCACCACAAGTGCAAGAAATCCAACCACAAATCACTCAAAACGAATATGAACCTCAACCGGAAATTATGCAACAACCTGTTGATAATTCCCAAGAGTTTATTTATCCTGATCACTCTTACGAACCACAACCAACTAGTGCTAGAGTTGAATTAGAAGATAAATACGAAAAGTATTTAGATGATTTATACTTTGATGAAGCTGAAGTTCCATTAGGAGAACAATTAGCTAAAGATGAAGAGGAATATGGATCTTTAACTAGACGCCCATATCAACCTAGAAGAGAAGAACCAGTACTCGAACAAAAACCTTCCAGACCTGAAACCCCTGAAGAAATGGAAGCTAGAATCAGAGCTGAAATTTTAGCAGAAAGCGAAGGTAAAGGTAAAAGAAGAGGAATTAGAGGCAAAAAAGAAAAAGAAGGAAATATCCATAACTTAAATTATCAAGATGAAAAAGAATCAATGGATGCTGTTGACATTCTTTTAACAATCGTGTTAATCATTGTTATTTTAGTAGTTATCTATTACTTAATCTACATATTTGTGTTACAAGCAACATATCCAACATTTACTGATGCGATATTTGCACTTCAAAATCCACAAAATGTGATTAATGGTATTTTAACTCCTCAACCACAAATCTGAATATTTTCAGTATTTATTTTTTCTTTAAATTTTTTTAAACTATTTTTATTTTTATAACCCAAAACTCTGATATTTGACGGATATCTGTCAATATATTCAGAGATTACTTTTTTTGGAATTGGATTTTCCAGAATGCTTAACACCCTTTGGTTAAAATGAGATGAAAATCCATGCAATATTGACTTTTGCAAGTCTTCCAAATTGTCATAAGGCCTATTGTTTATAATATTCCTTGCTAATTTTTTATTAAATAGATTGAGAGATGACAAATCCTCAAATGAGAAATTGTTTGCGGTATCCAGTATTGATTCCTCATCACGAATGCCATAGATTATTGAATCGTTCGCTATTTCCCTTTTTAAAACTTCAATTGTTTTTTCAGGCATCATGTCCTTGACCATGTCAAAATTGTCCTTTTGGATACTTTCTCGGATTAAAGTTCCACTAACACCCTCGATTCTTTCAACAAATAGGAATTTATTCGAATAATCAAATCCTATCTTGCTTAATGAATTTGAAAAAGATGTGATGACATAATTGTCCTCTTCAAGTTTTCCCTTTAAGAGAGTTTCATGAGTGGTCTTGTCAACAATCTTATAAGGTTTTGACGCTATGTGATGTCCCATGTTAATCCTTTTTAATATTTCATCCATCCCCTCAACAGGTTTGTAACCACGAGGGATGTAGTCTGTATTTAATGCCTGAAACATTTTACATAAGCATAAGGAATATTGGCCAGACCCCATTATTCCCATAGGAGGACCCTCAACCACGATGTCCGCTCCAACAGAAATTGCAATTTCAGCCCGGATTTCCCTTGGCAGTATATACGGTATGCCTCTGCCGCTTCTTTCAAAAAGTCCAGGCACAATAGCTACAAATAATGAGTCAGGAAACATGTCTTTAGCAGTCTTCATGCAATGAAAATGACCATTATGTAATGGATTGTATTCAGTGAAATCAGAGACCAAAGTTATGTCAGATACCCCCTGAGAAAAATTTGCATCAGTATCATGATCATTATAAAATAATTTCATATCTCTTTTAAGAATTTTAGAAACTTGGGACATAATAAAAAATTTGTTTTTAAATTAAAAAAAAGTTATGATTTAAAAATATGGAATAACAAATATTCAAACAAGAACTTTAAGGAGAATAATCATGGATTTAGTTTTGAAAAATTGTAAGATGGTTGATAACGCTGGCGAATATTACATAAAAATTATTGACGGTAAGATTGCCGACATTTCAAAAACACCTTTAGACGCATCACAGACAATCGACATAAAAGACAATTATGTGCTTCCAGGTTTTATCGACCCTCATATACATTTTAGAGATCCGGGATTAACTCAAAAAGAAGATTTCAAAACAGGAAGCATGGCCGCTGCAAATGGCGGTTTCACAACAGTAATCGATATGCCGAACACCTTGCCTAAAACAAATACCTACAAGGCACTCAAAGAAAAAATCAAAATAGCCACAGAAAAGTCTGTTGTCAACTTTGAACTTCAGGCAGGAACCAACACCCTTGAAGAAATGGAAAAGATGATGGAACTTGACCCTATTTCATTTAAAATTTTCATGGATTTGGAAAGTGACGAGAATCTTGAAAAAATATTCCACGATTTATCTCTCTTAAAAGAAAAAACAAACTATAATGGACTTGTAGCAACACATTGTGAGAAAAAATCCATTGTTGAAAGAGAAACAGAAAAATTAAAAGAAAAGGAAGAAAACAAAGCTATAGACTATACCTATGGACGTCCTGCAGAATCTGAAGACGAATCGGTAAGACAAGCAATTGAACTTGCAAGGGAAAATAATTTAAGATTGCATATCTGCCATTTAAGTTCAAGCAAATCATTAAGTTTAGCAAAAAGTGCAAGTAAAAGCATGCCTGTAAGCTGGGAATTTACACCTCATCATTTATTGCTAGACAATTCTGCATACAATGTATATGACACATTCATAAAAACAAATCCTCCATTAAGAGAAAATGGAAAGTCAGTGACAGTCAGCGATTTGGATGAAAGTTCAATAATTGGAACAGACCATGCACCACATACGCTAGAAGATAAAACAAAAGGAGTTTGGAGTTCATCACCGGGAATACCAAACCTAGAAACAGTAGTTCCACTTATGTTAACTGAAGTAAACAAAGGAAACCTAGACTTTAAGTTAATCCCTAAGATATTCAGCCAGAATGCCGCAAAAGTTTATGGTCTCACCAGCAAAGGCGAAATAAAAATAGGCAATGATGCTGATTTTACAGTAATTGATTTAAAACAAGAAGGAAAATTCAATATTGAAACATTCAAAACAAAAGCAGAATACTCCCCATTTGACGGTTGGGAATACAAAGGAATTCCAATAATGACAATAGTCAATGGAAAAGTAGTAATGAATAAAATATAACTAATTTTTTTAAAAAAAAAGAAATGATAAATAGGTGTGTGTTTCCACCTATTTATAACATAAAGCGTTTTCCGGACAAGCTTCCATACATTGACCACATAAGGTACAGAACCCTGCAATTGGTAATTTAGGATTGTCTGATTTGTGGAGCATATCATATGGACATGCTTCGATACAGTCACCGCATGCATCACATTTAGATGGGTTGAACTCGATTCTGTCTCTAGTGACAGGTTCACCGTCGATTTCTATTTCAATAGTACCAACGGATAAAGCGTCATTAGAACATACAGAAGCACAAGCTCCACATCTGATACAGCTAGTGAATGATGGTTCTGCATCAGTCTCTTCTAAAGCAGGGCATAACATACCAGTTTTGGTAACTACACGGATTGCTTCAGTAGGACATTTGTTAGCACATGCACCAATGAATTCACATTTTTCAGAATCCCAACCAATACCTTCAGCGTCAACAGGAGCTCCTTCACCCCATTCAACATCAATTTCTAATGCGTCAACAGGACAAAGTTTTACACATAAACCACATGCAGCACAAACGCTAGGAATTGCAACAGTTAAGCTTGCGTTGTTAGCAGCAATGAAATCACCAGGACATGCTTCTACACAAGTATTACATCCAATACATTTAGCTGAATCGAAGGTAAATGAATTGATTTCTTTAGTACGTTTGACAGGTATTTTTTCTGAAATGTAAATAGCATTCCAAGGACAGGTTTGTGAACATAAACCACATCTAATACAGTCATCGTTTACGGTAATAGGACTTCCTACTTCTTCAAGAGTGATTGCGTTTACAGGACATGGTTCTACACAAGTTCCACAACCGACACAATCTTGGATGTATACAGGACCTTTACCTTTGAGATCAATTTCAACTTCTTTAGGTTCGCATACACCAGGAATTCCGATTACATCTACTGGGCAAATGTCAACACATTTTTGACACATTACACAGAAACCTTCAACTTCTTTTAATTTAGCACCAGTGACTTCAATAGTTTCTTGTGGGCAAACTTCAGCACATTTACCACAGGAGTCACATAAGATGGAGTTGAATACTAATCTTGCTTGTTCAATACCTTCAGCAATTTCGTACATTTCAACTTTTAATGCTCCGTTAGGACATGCATCTGCACATTTAGGTTCTCCACCACAAGTGTCACAGTGTATAATTGAGCTAGGTGTTACTTCAATAGCTGATGTAGGACAAGTACCTTCACAAGCACCACATTTTATACAGCCATCTTCGTTAAATACAATCATTTATAAAACCCCCTTAAATTTAGAATTTTTTAATGAGGTTTCCTTCACTGTCTACGATATCTACTTCAGCTAATCTCATTTGACTATCCATTGTGTGGGTAGCACAAGATAAACATGGGTCGTAAGCTCTGATAACCATTTCCATTAAGTTGAAAATGCTGTCGTCTACTTCTACACCAGGTTTGATGTAATCTTTAGCTACTTGGTGAATACCCATTTCCATAGCTGGGTTGTTTTGGATAGTAGCTACTACAATGTTAGCTTTAGTGGTTAATCCATTATCATCAGATCCGTAATGGTGGATTAAAGTACCACGAGGAGCTTCAACAATACCTACACCTTTACCTTCAGTTCTTTCTAATTCATCTGGGAATTTTTGACCGGATAAATCTTCCTCTAATGCTGCAGCAGCACATTCAGCGGATGCTAAT
>NZ_JAGAXX010000016.1 GCF_017940815.1 Methanobrevibacter sp. | reverse complement strand
TTTAAAACGAATATACAATGAAACAATACAAAATGAGCTCATACACCATGAAAACAAACAAAATACCTAAAAATAATAATAAATTCAAAAAAAAATTTTTAAAAAAATAATTAATTTTGAGTCGTCCTCAAAAAAGAAAAAGTTTAAGAGAATATGATTCTCTTATTTTTTGATTTTAATAGTTGATTTTGCTTTTTTAGCTTTCACATACTTGTTAGCAGATGTAACAACTACCTTGTGTTTTCCAGCTTTAAGTTTGTTGGTAAGGATTTTAGCAATACCTTTTGCGTTTGTTTTAGCAGTGTAGGATTTTGCTTTTTTACCTGTGTAAACTTTCATTTTAACTTTAACTCCGGAAATTGCCTTTTTGGTTTTCTTGTTGGTAACTGTTACTTTGAAGTACTTTTTAGCACCTTTTTTAGCAGTTAGTTTTTTAGGAGTTAATTTAGCTGGTGCTTTTTTAACAACGATTTTTGAAGTTACCTGTTTAGCGGTAAAGTCTTTTGCATCTGCACCTGCAACTTCAACTTTATATTTTCCAGGTTTCAAGTCGATTAATAATTTTAACTGACCGTTAGCGCCGGTAGTTCCGTTGTAGTTGTAGTATTTGTTTTTGGAAACATAGATTTTAATGTTAAGTTTTGCATCATAGATAGGTTTTCCGTTTTTGGTGTTAGTTAACTTTATAGTAAAGTATTTTCCACCTTTGTAGTATGTAGTTACTTTTTTAGCAGTGATTTTTGCACTAGCCTTTTTAACTGTAATAGTTTTTGTAACTGTGGTTCCTTTGTATCTAGTATCTGCAGTACTTACAGCCATTGAATGTTTTCCAACTGGTAGAGATGCTGAGAAAGACACTTCTCCTTTACTGTTTGCTTGGAAAAGATATGTTTTATTAACATTTTTGTCTATTTGAACTAAAATGATAGCTCCAGCCACTGCTTTACCTGTTGCTTTATCGGTAATCTTGATTGTTGCAGTGGTTCCAGTGTTATAGTAAACGGTTACATCTTTAGCGTTGATTACAACAGGTTTTGGAAGAATGGTAATAGTGCCTTTAACTTCTTTTTTATTCATGTTTGTAGTGTCGTTGTTGCTTATGGTTACGTCGTAAGTTCCGCTGACTAATCCGCTAACTGCAATTTCACTGGTACCGTTAGCATTGGTCTGGAAGTAGTAGTCTTTACCAGAAGTTTGAGGCATGTACAAGTGTAAGATAACACCAGTAGCCGGTGCTCCACTTTTAGCGTTGGTTACAGTGATTTTAACTTTTTTAGTGGTACCGAACTCTTCCTCAAATGGATCGATTTTAATGTTGAGGTTTGCTTTGGTAACTGTTAAGTTAGTTTTAAGTTTTTTATCCTTATTATTAGTAACATTAACATTTCCACTTGCTTGGATTTCAACTGCATGGTCACCAACTTTTAACTCGGGCATTGCTAAAGTGGTACTGCTTTGGTCGAATTCATATAAGTTAGCATTTTTAAATGATGCAATACCATTTTTATCAGTTGTTGCACTGAATCCTGCTCTAATATTACCTGTTGTGTATAATGATATGGATTTACCTGCAAGAGGTGCATTATTATCATCAACATCAACTAATTGGAATGTGAAATTACCATCTTTATATTCGTTTTCAATAGTTTTAGCAATAATCAATGCATTGTAAATTCTGTTCAATGTAACATTTTTAGTGGTAGTTTCATTGTAAGTAATAGTTAAGTTAGCGGTTGTGAAATTACCGTTTTCAAGTTCAAATTTAATAGTTCCATTTACAATATCCCAATTGGTAACTTCAATAGTTTTAGTTGCATTTCCATCTTTGTAAGTAACGTTAATTTTAGTGTTACTTTTATTGAAGTCAAATGTAGCTACTCCATCGGTGATATTGATTATTTGAATTTCACCTTTTTTAGTGGAATTGACGTTTACTGAAGTTCCATTGGTGTTGATTTCAGATGCACCATGTACATTAATTATAACATTAGCTTTTGAGGTATCGTTGACTGCATTGCCTTTGAATGTAAGTGTTAAATTGTAAATGCCTTTTTTCAAACCGGTTAATGTAACTTCTCCGGTACTTGCATTAAACTTATTGATAGCTACACTTTTTGTAATGGTCAAATTTTCTTTAGTGATGTTAAGTCTTCCATTAGGGCCAGTAACATTCACTATGAATGTCGCATTTTGGCCTTCATTAATTTCAATCACTGTAGGATCAATTGTTAATGTTGTTTGGTATTTAACCTGAACCTTTTTAATAATTGATGCGCCATTTGCAGTGTAGTTAATTGTTAAATTAGTAGGAACTGCCTTAATATTATTGATTGTAATAGCTGTTCCATCAAATGTCCAGTCTGGTGTGTTGTCGTCATCGTACGTGATGTTGGTATAGTTTTTTAAATCATTATAATTTTCAACACCGTCTGTGAGTCTTGCTGGAATTTTCACGGTTGTTCCATTGGTACCTACAACAGTTGGAACATCCTCTAAAGTTTTATTTCCATATACTTTTAATAAATAATTTGTTTTACTTGGATTGTAGGTTTCATTTCCTAAATAGCTGATTGTCAAATTATGTGTTCCAGCAGCTAATTTATCCAATATTGTAATATTTGCATTGGTATATGAGAATGCTATTTGAGTTTTTCCTTCTGTAATATTGAAGTTATTTTTGCTTAATCCATTAATTACATTGGATTCGTTGTCTTTAACAGTTACTGTGATGTTTTTCTCTTCGTCATATCCGAATTTTTGCTTATCACCGGTAGTAGCCGTTATTGTAGTATTAGTTTTTTGTGCTGTATCTCCACTTGACACGACATTATCGTCGACTTCTTCTATGTCGCTAGTGAGAGCAACACTGTCGTCTGCACTTGCCAATTGCATGTCACTATCTGCAGCGACATCTTCGCTAGCACATGCAGATCCAATGCTTACTAACAGGAATATTGCCATTGCCATCAGTAAGACATAAGAGTTTTTAAGTTTCATAACTTTTTATCCTCCTTTTGATGAAAACCTTATTTAATTGAAAAATAGTTTAAGATTTTCAGTACTAAAATCTTAGATTTTGTAACATTAATAGTTTTAATTTTCATAATATATAAATTCATTCATGATTTATAGTTATTAAATTCAAATTTATTTTATAATAATTTATCTGAATTTGAACACGACATGAAATTTTATATTATCGATAATAGTAAAAAAAGAATTGTGAAGAATAAAGTTATTCTTCAATGTATGAATCGATGTCAATATCCAAATCGTCACAGATTCCTTTCAATTGTTCGTATAATTTTTCATCGATTGCAACACCGTTTTCTTCAGCCTCAGCAATTCTTTTGACTTCAAGGTCTCCTGGAATTGCAACAGTTTCTCCGGTAGCTCTGACCTGTGAGATGAAGTCTTCAGTGTCTGCCTTGAACTCGTCGAAGTCACCAAATTTGGAAGGGTCAATTACTACGTATAAGTCTCCTTTAGTACAGTCCTTATCTGGTGAAGCGGTACCGGTTACTCCGTGACCATAGCCTGCTTTTACTAGAGGTCCGGTTAGGATTTCAATTAATAATGCTAATGCGTATCCTTTAAATCCTCCGAATGGTAAGATTGAACCTTCAAGTGCTGCTTCAGGGTCATTTGTTGGGTTTCCGTCTTTGTCTAATGCCCAACCGTCAGGCAAGTCAAGGCCTTTCCTTTTGGATTCGATGATTTTTCCACGTGCGGTGACTGAAGTTGCCATGTCCACTGTAATGTATGAATCGGATGGGATTCCTAATGCAACAGGGTTGGTTCCGATTAATGCTTCCTTACCGCCTAAAGGTGCGATTGCAGGATCGGTGTTTGCTAAAACTAATCCGATACAGTTTTCTCTTAATGCTAAATCAGAATAAAATCCGGTAACTCCAAAGTGGTTTGTATTGTGAACACCAACGCAAGCGATACCTACTTCTTTAGCTTTTTTGATTGCAATTTGCATTGCCTTGTAGGATACTGCTTGTCCGAATCCGCTGTTACCGTTGATTAATGCGATTGCAGGAGTTTCCTTTTCAATGGTAATGTTTTCTTCCAAGTTGATTGTTCCTGCTTTGATACTAATTAGATATTGTGGGAATCTTCCAAGTCCGTGGGAGGTAAATCCTTTTAAGTCCGCATCCACGGTAGCTTCTGCAACTAATTCCTGGTCCTCTTCGCTAGCTCCGAGCTTAGCCAATATTTCCTTTACAAGAGCCATTTCGTTATCTTTCATTATCTTCATTTTCACACCCCTCAATTAGTATTCAATAACGGATCCTTCAAAAGCGGTAACAGTGATTTTTTCATCGTCTGTAACTTTACCGATAATTTGACATTCGCAGTACTCTTTTAAAGTTTCCATGATTTTATCTGCTTCTGATTCTTCACAGATAACTACAAAACCGACACCCATATTGAAAACTTTGTACATTTCCTTGATGTCAACGTTTTGGTCATAAATTAACTTAAATATTTCTGGGACTTCCGGAAGGTCATTTATCTCATATCCCACACCTTTTTTCAAACGTCTGAGATTGGTAAATCCTCCACCTGTAATGTGGGCAAGTCCATTTATATTGTATTCTTTTTCAAAAAGTGCAACAATAGGTTTAACATATAATTCAGTTGGTCTGATTAACTCTTCACCGATTGTAGTTTCACCGTTTGGCATTTTATCGTCAACAGTAAATCCTGCATCATCAAACAATGCTTTTCTAGCTAGACTGTATCCGTTAGAATGAATTCCATTACTGTTTATACCGATTAAAACGTTTCCAGGTTGGATGTTTTCACCGGTAATGATCTTATCGATATCTACAAATCCGATACCTGTTCCTGCAAGGTCGAAATCCTTGATGATTCCAGGTAATGATGCTGTTTCTCCTCCAATGATTGCAATTTTGGATTCGATTGCACCGGCAACAAGACCTTCAGCAATTTCAGCTGCTCTTTCAGGGTCTGGTTTTTCAACAGCAAGGTAGTCAACCAATGCGATTGGTTCTGCTCCGACACACAAGATGTCGTTTACCACCATTGCAATACAATCAATACCTACGGTATCGTATTTGTTCATCATTTCAGCAATTAAAATTTTACTTCCAACACCGTCAGTACTCATTGCTATTCCTTTGTCGCCTAATTTGACTAAAGCAGCATAATGACCACTGTCAGTGATAATATCTCTACATTCCAATGTTGATTTAAGTTTATCGGCTAAAGCAGAAACAGTAACTGCCTCTAAATCAATGTCAACACCGGATTCTGAATAAGTAACCATAATTACACCTAATTTTAAAAATAATATATGTTGTAATATGTTTACAACATATCAATATAGTAATATTTTTGTTTTATATAGTATTTATAAATTAATGTATTCTCACACAATCTAGATTAATTGGAGTTTTGGTCTCAATCTTATAACTTCTGTGGATTGATGATGCCAAGTCCACAGCTTTGTATGGGTCTCCGTGACAAGTGATGATTTTTTCAGGTCTTGGATTGAGTCTTTTGACATATTCCATCAATTGTCTTCTGTTGGAGTGACCACTGAATCCATTAATTGTTTTAACTTCCATTTTGACGCAGAATTGTCTGGTTCTTCCGTCATCATCTTCAAGAGGTATTTCCTTCCAACCTTTTTGAACCCTTCTACCCATTGATCCTTCGGATTGGTATCCTACAAAGATGATTGTGTTTCTCTCATCTTCACATAACCATTTGAAGTATTCGACTGAGTTTCCACCAGTTAACATACCTGAAGTGGATAGGATGATTGCAGGTTGTTTTGACTCGACGATTTCTTTTCTTTGGTCCCTGTTTTGAACCTTTTCAAACATGTCTGAGACAAATGGGTTTCTGCCCATGTGGAAGATTTGATCCCTTAAGTCTTTGCTTAAGTATTCAGGTCTTGCAGTGTGGATTGCAGTTGCTTCCCAAATCATTCCGTCAATGTAGATAGGTACTTCTTCAATCATTCCATGTCTCATGTACTCTTCAAGAACTACCATGAGCTCTTGTGCCCTTCCTACAGCAAATACTGGAACCAATACTTTTCCTCCACGTTTCAGTGTCTTGTAGATGGTTTTCATCATTTCTTTTTCAGCATTGTTTCTGGAAGGCTGCACGTCTTCCCTTCCACCGTAGGTACTTTCCATAATCACTGTTTCAGCACGAGGGAAACGAATGGTTGCAGGTTCAAGTAATCTTGATGGCTCATACTTGAAGTCTCCGGTGTAAACCAGGTTGTGAGCACCGTCTCCTATGTGCATGTGGGAAATTGCGGACCCTAAAATGTGTCCTGCATTGTGCAAGGTCAATCTGATGTCCGGTGAAATGTCAGTAACTTCACCATAATCGAGAGTTATGGTATTCTTGATTGCTTGTTTTACATGTTTTGATGTAAACGGCAATGGATTGCCTTCTCTGTGGGCAATGTCTAAATGATCGAATTGTAAAAGGGTGGTTAAGTCCCTTGTAGGGGTTGTACAGTAAACCGGCCCATCATATCCGTAATGGAATAGGTAAGGTACAAATCCACAGTGATCTAAGTGAGCGTGAGATATGATAACTGCATCCAGTTCCTCAATTGAAAATTCAGGCGCATTCAAGTATGGGAATGCATTCTTATTGTCTGATGCAGCAACGTTAACACCACAATCTAGTAAAACACGACTGTTAGGTGTTTGCAGTAACATTGATGAACGTCCTACTTCCTTGAATCCTCCCATTGAAGTTACTCTGGCCCAATCGTTAGGGTATTTGCTTCCTTGGTGGATTTGACGTCCTAAACGTTGTAGTAATTTTTTTCTGTCTTTACTACTATTTTTTTGAATAGTTCTTATCTGTCCAATGACATCTGAACTAATTGGAGGGGTTCTTAATATTTTAGGTGCCCATCCGGTGTTTTTAACGATATTTCTTGAGGTAACACCATATTTTCCGATAACGAGTCCTGGTTTTTTAGCGGTAATCACTACCTCACCAGTTACGGTGTCAAAGTAAATATCTGTAATTTCAGCTCCGTCCGGAACTATTTCATGAATTTTATTGATAGTTGGTTCTGGTTCAAGTAAAGCACTTTTGTCAGATCTAATAATAATTCTTTTTCTAAGTTCTTTTGCAAGTGATCTTATAAGATCGCCATTTTCAGTAATGATTTCTGGATTTTTAGTGTACACTACTACTTCTGGTCCTTCAAATTCCACTTTGGAAACCTGAATTTCATCTGGTAGTTTACCTAAAATCTCTTTTTTAATATCTTCTAAAATATCTGAAGTCATATAATCCCTTCAAAAAAAGTTTGTGTAGGAATATAGTTTATGAAAGCTTTTAAGCTATAAATAGTAAAATTTCATAAACTATCTACACTATTTATATAAAAAAATAGTTAGTTATGAAAAATTAGCTTACTTATATTTTTTCAAGAATCTCATTAATTTTTTCATTATCTAACATTTCAAAGCCGTTTGCATCTACTTTAGCGACTAAATATCCGTTCCCGGAGTATGTGTCACGTTCAGCAGCAGCTCTAATAGCTCTTATAGCTACTTCAATTCCTTCGTCAGTTGTTAAGTCATCTCTGAATCTGTCTTCAAGAACACCGTAAGCAACGATAGAACCTGATCCAGTTGAGATATAAGTATCTTCAATCATACCCCCTGCTGGGTCAAGTGAGTAGAGAGATGGTTTGTCTCCGTCCATTCCACCGAGTAATGTCTGAACATACATTGGTCCGGAACGTAAGATGTTTGCAGTTAATGATGCAGCTGCTTTAACACTGATGGTGTCATTGTTTCTCATTTGATATAATGATACTTCTGCTTCAATAACTTTCATTAAGCTTTGAGCATCTCCAACGGAACCAGCTATGGTTGTTACAATATGATCATCAATTTTAAATATTTTTTCTGCTACTTTGTGAGCTACAAGGTTTCCCATACTAGCTCTTCTTTCGCTTGCAAATACAACTCCGTCTTTACAGGTAATTCCAACGGTAGTTGTACCTTCTAGTATTTTATCATCCATTTAAATACACCTCTTATAAGTATTTAAAATATCTAATTTCAACTACTCATAGGTTAATATAACAAAATATAATTAATACTGGGTATTAATTTTATTTAAAATCAGAATCAATAATTAGTATAAACTAACAATATTAATATTAGATATTTGCATATATAAAGTTTTTCTTTTAGGTGGATTAATGAAATATAAAAAAATTGGGGATATTCTAATTCTTGATAATAAGTATCAAAATGAGGATTTTGAAGAATTGGCAAAAAAGCACAATGTTAAGACAATAATGAAAATCAACCATATTCAGGGAACAAAAAGGGAGCCGGTTTATCAAATTCTTTATGGAAGTGAGACAGAAACCATAAATAAGGAAAATGGATGTCTGTTTAAATTGGATTTGGCAAAGGTGATGTGGTCAAAAGGAAACAACAATGAACGGTTAAGGATAGCAAAGCTTGTTCGGGATGGGGAAACAGTAATTGACATGTTTGCAGGAATAGGTTATTTCTCAATACCTATTGGTGTTCATGCAAAAGCCAAGGAAGTGATATCCATAGAAATCAATCCGAATTCATATGCTTTTTTGTGTGAAAATATCAAGTTGAACAAGCTCGACAACATCACTCCTGTTTTGGGGGACTGCATGGTTGAAACTCTAAAATATAAGGCGGACCGTATCATCATGGGATATGTCAAGACAACCCACCATTATCTGAAGGTTGCTATAGACAGCCTGAACGAGGGGGGAATTCTCCACTATCATGAAACAGTTCCCGAAAAGCTAATGGAAACACGTCCAATAGAAAGGATAATCTCTCAGGCAAACGGTCGTGAGGTTGAATTGCTAAAAATAAATAAAATAAAAAAATATGCTCCTGGTGTGGAACATGTTGTAATTGACGCTAGGATAGATTAGATATATGCTCTAAAAGAGTGTCGTTCAGCCATTCCACATTGACGAATTTTTCGTAAACGCACAATCTTTCAATCAATTCGAATCCTGCATCTTCTGTTAATTTTTCAAGTTCATCAATTCCAGGCCAAGGGGATGTTATATTGACGAAATCAGGACTGACTGGTGAAACTCCACCCCAATCGTCCGCACCGCATAACAGGAAAATCTGTGCGGTGTCATTGTTAAGGTTTGGTGGAACCTGTATGCTGACATCAGTGTCTCCAAATACTAGACATCCTGCAATCACGGTTCTTATCATGTCCAAAAAGCTAGGTTCTGCCCAGTCTTCCATTTCAATTCCAGGAATCGGTGTGAAATTTTGGATAATCACTTCTTGAATGTGACCATATTCGTCGTATAGGTCTCTAATTGCAAGCAATGATTCGGCTATTTCCTCTTTGGTTTCTCCTATTCCAATCAATATTCCTGTGGTGTATGGAATCTTGAGTTTTCCCGCATTTCTTATGGTTTCTAGTCTGACTTCAGGATTTTTGCCCGGACTTTTATTGTGTGCAGGCAGTTCCATCAATCTTGATGATGAGTTTTCAAGCATCAATCCCATGGATGCGTTGACTTCCTTAAGCCTTTTCAAGTCATCATAGGAATAGTTTCCACCATTTGTGTGTGGAAGGAGGCTGGTCTCATCCAATGTCATTTGACAAATGTCGACAACATAATCAATCATCTTTTCATAACCGTATTCTGCCAATTTAATCCTAACGATTTCTTCTTCGTCAGCGTCTTCACCGAAAGCAAACATCGCTTCCTTACATCCATATTGTTCAGCTTCCTTTAAGCTTTCCAATATCTCTTCCTTGCTTTTAAGGATGATTGCTTCAGGATCGTCGGGATTCTTTTTAAAATTACAGTATCCGCAATCGTTTCTGCAGATTTCGGTCAATGGTATAAAAACATTTTTAGAATAAGTAATAAGATTATTCTCCCTATATTTTACAGTTTCAGACATGTATTTTATTATTTCACTGTCAGTTGAGTTTAATATTTGGAGAATATCTTCTTTAGATAAATTTAAGGTCATTGTTCACTCTTCTTTTTCGGAAACAGTTACTTCGACATAAAGTGGAGGAATTTCATTCTTGTCTTCCCAAATTGCAATAACCACATCAAAACTTGGAAGTTCAAAGACTTTGTATTCAACAACAAGTCCCATTGCTTCTAGTTCTTCTTGCATTCTTATGAAACCATGTTCATCAACGTCACCGGTTTCGGATGCGCTTGCTTTGATATGTTTGTCACCAGATTTGAGGATTTCACCAATCTTTTCTGAACTTGCGTCTACTTCTGTTCCATTTAGTTTTTCGCCTATTTCTGTAAGTTTTGCATCGAATTCATCAAGTGGTAAAACTTTTCTGGATCTTCCTCTAACAATTAATATGCTTTCATTGTTTATTGCAGGTCTGGAACCTTTGAATGCATCGAAAAAGCCCATTACTTCTCCTGCAATTTCATAAGTTTTTTTCATTAAATCAAGTCCTTAGATATTTAATTCTTCTTTGAGTTCGCCTAAGGTTGTTACTTTCTCAGCAAATGCATTGTGTCTGTGAATACTTTCCTGATTTTCCTGACGTGCAGTGATTAATGTGTCATCAGGGAAATCAGCATATTTGTTTACTATCTTTTCCATCATGTTTCTTACACAATCTTCAACAAACACTGGTTTTTGATGAGCATTCATTACTGTTGCGTTTTCATCAGGTCTTTTGAGTAATTCACATACTGGTGAACTCATTGAACTTTCAATAATCTCAATAAGGTCTTCTGCTTTAACTTTTTTGTCTTCAGGAACTTCAATTAATAATGTTCCAATTCCCCTTTGGTTGTGGGAAGCAAAAGTTACGGTATCTAAAACTTTTTGGGTAGTTTCTTCATCTAAGAACTCTAATAATTTATTTTTATCAGATTCTTTTACAGATTCCTGTGCACATGGACAAACGGTCATTCCAATTAGTTCAGCACCAACGCTTTTTCTTATTTCAATGTTGTCGTTCTCATCTCTGTAACCGACTGCTTTGGCTTTTAATTGAGCCATTTCCTGAGTCTTGTTTTTGGTCACTGGAGATTCTTTCATGAACATGAAATCTGTGGTCATTGAGATTTCAACACGTTTCGCATATTCGTGTTTAATCATCATTTTCTCTACAATTTTAGCGCATAATGATTCAACATCAACTGTTGAGTCTTTAGCTACATCTTCAAGAACTTCGCTTATAGCTTCCGGGTTCCTAGACATGTGTACGCCTTTTTGATTGCTTGGTAAATCTACAAAAGCATCAAAAGTAGGTAATAATATTATAGGTCTTTTATTTGTTCTTTCTAGTTGTAATAATTTTTTTACTCCGGTTACACCCACTCTTGTTAACTTAATAGGTATATTTGGAGCATCGTCTTGAGTATCGGGTAAGCAAACTGCCAATTTAATAACCTCGTTCTTAATTAAATATAATACTTTTTGTTTCTTTTTATTTATATACTTAAATGATTATTGTAACATTAATGTAACTCATGAAAAAAATATTATCCATATAAGCATCAATAAAAAATAATTATTTTTAAGGGAATTCTCCATAATTCTGTAATTTACTTTTTTTAATTATTTCATTAGATTATTGTTATTTTTATGTTGGATTTTCATAAAACGAGTGTATTTTCTGTTATTTTGATTTTAATGGATTATTTTTCTTTTTTG
>NZ_JAGAXX010000015.1 GCF_017940815.1 Methanobrevibacter sp. | reverse complement strand
TTATTTAAGTAATTTACTATTTTTTAACCATTTATTTTCAAATTAAAGAAAAATTAGAACGAATTTTTATCGAAGTGAAATTTCAAGTGTAAAAAAATAAAATTTGAAAGAAGCCTATAAAATTTTACAGACTCAAAAAAAAGAAAAATATAAAAAAAATGAAAATTAATTGAATTCTAATAGACAACTAATTAGTTTTTAATATATTTTTTTAAATCTTCAACTTTATCAGTTTCTTCCCATGGAAGCCCTTCAATACCAAAGTGACCATATTTTGCTGTTTGTTTGTACTCAGTATTTCTAAGGTTTAAAGTTTCTATAATTCCATCAGGAGTTAATTTGAAGTTGTCACGAACAATTTGTTCTATATTCTCGGTGGTTTCCACTTCAGTTCCGAATGTATCCACCATTACAGAGGTTGGTTCTGCTACTCCAATTGCATATGATAATTGGATTTCACATTTTTCAGCTAGACCGCTTGCTACTATGTTTTTGGCAATATATCTTGCCATGTAGCATGCACTTCTGTCCACTTTTGTACAGTCTTTTCCGGAAAATGCTCCTCCACCATGTCTTGCATATCCTCCATAGGTATCAACGATAATCTTACGACCAGTGAGCCCTGCGTCACCATGTGGTCCACCAATTTCAAATTTACCTGTTGGGTTGATATGTTCTTTAGTGTTTTCAGTCATCAATTCTTGTGGAATTACTGATTTAAAGAGTTTCTCGCGAATATCTTCTTTCAATTGCTCTTGATTGTCAGACATTGACTCATCATGTTGAGTTGATAAAACAACTGCATCAAGAGAAACTACATTCCCATCTTTATCATAGTTTACAGACACCTGTGCTTTACCGTCCGGTCTTAAGTATGGGATTTCTCCGGATTCCCTTAATTCAGTTAGTTTATTAGTGAGTTTACGGGCCAAATCAATAGGAAATGGCATCAATGATTCTGTTTCATTGGTTGCATATCCGAACATCATTCCTTGATCCCCTGCACCGGTTTCTCCCTCTTCACGGTCAACACCTTGATTGATATCAGGAGACTGTGCATGAAGTTTACTAATAACTTCACAGTTATGACCATCGAATTTTAAATCAGGATTGTCATATCCGATTTCAATGATTGTATCTCTTACGAGTTTCTCTATATCTGCTCTAGTAATATTAGCTTTTGATGTTACTTCACCAAATACCATACAGAAATCTGTAGTTACACAAGTCTCACATGCAACATGAGAATCTTTATCTTTTTTCATATATGCATCTAATATTGCATCAGAAATTATATCTGCAACCTTATCTGGATGTCCTTGTGTTACAGACTCAGATGTGAATGTTCTGTATATTTCACTCATTGTTTTCACCGATTTATGTTCCTTCTTGCCAGTTTGCCATGTAAGCTTTTTGTTTGTCAGTCAATGAGTCGATTTCTATTCCCATTGCATCGAGTTTCATGCTTGCTACAGTGTAATCAATTTCATCAGGTGCTTTAGTAACACCTACAGGCAAATCGTTTTCTAGGATGTGTTTTGCAGATAATGCTTGCACAGCAAAACTCATGTCCATGATTTCCGCAGGATGTCCTTGTCCACGAGCAGCGGATAAATTTACAAGCCTACCATCAGCTAAAAGATAAATTTTACGTCCATCTTTGGTTGTAAACTCTTCAATACTTTCACGTACTTCTTTTACTTCAGATGAAATTGCTTCAAGGTCTGGCCTATTGATTTCTACATTGAAGTGTCCTGAGTTGGCTAACATACAGCCATCTTTCATGTATTTGAAGTCGTCCCCTGAGATGATGTCAGCATTACCGGTTACAGTAATAATAAGATCAGCTTGTTTTACTGCTTCTCTGATGGTCATTACACGATATCCATCCATCCTTGCTTCAAGTGCCCTAATTGGATCTACTTCTGTAACGATTACATCTGCACCTAAACCTGCCGCCCTAAGTGCAAGTCCTCTTCCACACCATCCATATCCTGACACAACTACAGTTTTACCTGCAATAACCATGTTAGTTGTTCCCATGATTGCATCGAAACTGGATTGTCCTGTACCGTATCTGTTGTCAAATAAATATTTGGTATAAGCATCATTTACTGCAATGACAGGGAATTTCAATGCACCATCAGCGTGCATTGCTTGTAATCTATGAACCCCTGTGGTTGTTTCTTCACATGCACCCTTGATATGGCTTAAAAGTTCTGTTCTCTCATTGTGAAGAACCATAATCATGTCTGCCCCATCATCGATAATAATATCTGGCTTGTGGTCAAGCACCATGTTAATGGTTTGGTAATATTCTTCATCATCTTGCTCTCTCCAACCGTAAACGTTTAATCCTAAGTCGGCAGCACCTGCAACTGCATCGTCATGAGTAGATAATGGGTTACAACCAGTCATAGCAACTTCTGCCCCACCAGCCATCAATGTTAAACCTAAATTGATGGTTTTCGGTTCCAAATGCAAACATGACCCAATTGTGATTCCTTTGAAAGGTTGGGTTTCTAAATACTCTTCTTTAATAGATTCTAAAACAGGCATGTGTTTTTGAACCCATTCAATTTTTCTTACACCCTCCGGTGCTAATGACATGTCTTTAACTTTACTCATAAAAATCAATCTCATAAAATAAGTAGTTAGATAATTGTATGTATACAATAAATCACTCTATAAGTTAAATATTTCATTTAAAGTATATTAATGTTTAAGAAAATAACCCTACGAATATAACAAGAAGTGAAGATAGTGGAATGAAATTAAAAGTTAGTAAAATTAGTTAATTATATGAAAGTACATATTTAAATAAAATAAAAGTAATAAAATTAATAAGATGATTTTATGAGTCAAGTCCGAACAATATTTAAGAATATGAGTTGGTTATTAGTTTCACAAATAATCGCAAGTGTTTGTGGTTTTATTTGGACAATACTTATGGCCCGATACTTAGGAGTTGAGAGATATGGTATTTTTGGTTTTGCTACATCTTTCACTGCAATTCTTGTAATCATTGTTGATTTAGGAATCAGCACTCATATTGTTAGGCATATTGCGACGGATTACGACTCTGCTCCAAAATATCTTGGAAATGCAATCCCTCTTAAGGTCCTTTTTTCAATTGCATGTACCATAATAACATTGATAGCTTTAATAATCATGAACGTCAATGAACTGGTAATTAAGGTTACATTGCTTTTTACACTCGAAATGATTATCAAATCTTATGTTAATCTGTTTAATGGATCTTTCCAAGCATTTGAAGAAGGAAAATACCAAGGAATTGGAAATACAATATTGCATTTAATATTGTTGGTTTTCATTTTAATTGCTATATTTACCGATTTAGGCCTTTATGGAATAGCTGTTTCCTACATATTAGCTAATGCAATTACATTTATCTATGAATATTATATGCTTACCAAACATGTTACAAAACCAAAATATGAACTGGATAAGGAATTTTGTAAAAAAATTACATTATTGTCAGTTCCATTTGCAGTGACAGGACTGTTATATACTATCTATTACTCCATAGACATTGTAATGCTGACCAACATGGTTGGAAGCTATGCAACAGGGATTTATAACGCAACATACAAATTAATTTCCGTTTTGACATTATTCTACTCCGTTTATACTGCTGTTATTTTCCCTGTCATGAGCAGATATTATAAAAACGATGAATCATTGCTTTTAATAAGTTTTGAAAAATCAATTAAATACCTGATGCTTGTGATTATCCCATTGGCTGTTGCAACAGCATTTTACTCCGCAGAGGTAATGCACTTGATTTATGGTCAAAGCTACAAAGGAGGAGCATCAGTTTTATCAATTTTAATCTGGACGGTCTGTTTGCTTTTCATCAGCGGAGCATGTAACTCACTTTTAAATGCATCACACAAAGAGGTTTCAGTAACAAAAATTTATGCAATAGCTGCAGTGTTTAACGTTATCCTGAACTTTTTCATGATCCCGAACTTTTCATATGATGGTGCTGCAATCACAACTGTCTTAAGTGACATTTTAATTGTCATTATACAGGCTTATGTAATCTACAAACTCGGCCACAGACCTAACAAAAGATTATATCAAGATGTTGGAAGAATCATCATTGCTTCAGGAGTTTTAGGAATTGCACTATACCTTCTGAATATGAACATATGGGTTGCAATACCTGTTGGAATAATAATTTATCTTGTAGCAATATATCTTTTAAGATTCTTTGACAACGACGACAAATACGTCATAAAAGAGATTTTAGGTAGAAATTAAGTTGGTATTCTCAATAAATCTACAATTATAATGCTCCTATTGAATTTATGACAAAATAAAACATTGTTACTAAAAGGTGATAACTCTAATAATCACTAAACAAAATCTTAATAAAAACTTATTCAAAAATCATCGAACGTATATTTTTAACTAAATGATTTGTCCAACATTAAACCTACATTTAGAGACAACATATTTAACTATTATAACACAAATCAAAAACAACCTAAAATCCAATAATTTATCCATAACCAAATACAATATAAACACATGAAAGCAATTATTCCAGCCGCAGGATTAGGAACCAGATTCCTACCTGCAACTAAAGCTCAACCAAAGGAAATGTTACCAGTCTATGACAAGCCAACCATCCAGTATGTTGTCGAAGAAGCAGTGGCTTCAGGAATCAATGATATCATCATAGTCACAGGAAGACACAAAAGATCCATTGAAGACCATTTCGACAAGTACTATGAACTTGAATACAACCTTCAAAAGGCAGGAAAAGACCGTGACCTTAAAAAAATCAGAAAAATCACTGACCTGGCAGACATCTGTTATGTCAGACAAAAAGAGCAAAACGGATTGGGGGATGCAATCAAATGCGGTCAAAGACATATTGGAGGAGAACCTTTCGCTGTTCTTTTAGGCGATTCGATCACCAAAGGTCCCACCCCATGTACCAAACAGTTAATAGATGTTTACAATAAGTACAATGCATCTGCAATCTCACTTGAAGAGGTTCCACCAGAAAAAGTTGAAAGATATGGAATCATTAAAGGAAGCGAAGCTGAAAAAGACATCTACAAGATCAAGGAACTGGTTGAAAAACCACCAATGGATAAGGCACCATCCAACCTGGCAATAATGGGCCGTTATGTGCTGACACCGGATATTTTTGACAAGATTGAAGAGACAGAACCTGGAGTTGGCGGTGAAATTCAGCTTACCGATGCCCTTCAAAAACTGGATTCAATTTATGGAGTCACATTTGAAGGTAAAACCTATGACATTGGAAACCGTCTTGAATGGCTTAAAACTTCAATAGAATTTGCATTGGATGATGTTGAGTTTAAAGATGATTTGGTCAACTATATGAAAAGCTACATCTAGATGTGAAAATTAAATATGTTATAAAAGAGATTTTAGATAAAAATTAATTTAAGGAGTCAAACTCAATAAAAATGATACATGAGCATAAATTAAAGTGTAAGAATTTGACCCCATTAACATTATGTATTTATTTACATCTATTTAATATCTCTTAAATTTAATTTAGTAATAAAAATATATTAAAAAAGTTATCTAAATCTTGTTACTAAAAATGAATAACTCTTAATAATAACTAAATAAAATTTAAAACAAGGCCAAATCATGATTATTTTTCATACTTAAAAATAATTTCAAATTGAATATTAAACCTTCAAAAAACAGGAAAAACACAGTGATGATTGGGAAAATAAATTTTCCTAATCCTCTTAAAGTTTTAAGTGACTTGTTCTAAAAAACTACAAGTTTTTTAAAATAGTGTGCAAAGCACAGGTTATAATTTATTTATGAGTATTAAAATATCTTTCTAAAAAAAACCAGGAATTTATTAAAAAGTGTGCTAATCCTATTTTGTAATTTATTTATTAAAACAAGATTTAAAACATATATAAAACTGCAAATTCAAGTTCTTAAACAGTACGAAAAGTGATTCTACCTGAAGCATCTCAAAATAATTATGTCAATCCATGAACTCAAATCCTAATTGCGATACACAAGTTTAAAATTGAGTTTATCGGCAAGACTGCTCCTGTTTCAAGCATTTTAAAATACATTAAATA
>NZ_JAGAXX010000014.1 GCF_017940815.1 Methanobrevibacter sp. | reverse complement strand
TTGAATACATAACCGGCTGCCCGTAAATTAAAATTCAATTCCCCTTCTAAATCCTCATCAGGGACAAACTCAATCTTATCGGTCAAAATAAAAGTTTTATCAACCATAATATGCTCCCCACACCTTTTTAGACAAAGATCTCATTAATTTAATTTGTATACTCGAAAAAAAACATCGATTTTAATTATTTTTGATTAAACATCAAAAAAAACATGTTTTCTTTTCATATAACAACTTATATACCTTTATAATAAATAGAGATTATCTAAGAGCATTTGGAAAGTAATACAATAATTTTTTAATTTTGCAAAAAAAATTCCAAAAATACAACAACTCTCTTAAAAGTGCAATTCATCTCCCGGCTTAAAGAAGCCGGAGAATTCTTGCACAATAATGTTAAATTAATCTCTATTTTCTTATTATTTTTGGATTGAAACCTGTCAAATCAACGATTGATGACGCATTTGAAGTGTTTAAGTCACCAACATCAATTACCAAATCCACTCTATTGCCAATTTGGTCGATAATCTCTTTCGGATTGGACAAAACCTCATCGTCTGAAAGGTTTGCACTGGTTGTGGTTATCGGAAAGATGCTAGCCAACCTACATGCAAGCTCACAGTCGGGAACCCTCACGCCAACACTTTTCAAGCCGCTTGTGATTGTCCTTGGAACTATTTTTCTCTTGTTTAGGATGAAGGTGTATGGTCCCGGAAGATACTTATTGATGGTTTGCTTTTGGCTAAGGGATGTCTTTGCAACCAGGTCAATTGCCCTGACGTCACCCACAAGTATTGAAAGAGGTTTCAAATAGCTCCTTTGCTTTATATCGAATACTTTTCTAACTGCCTTCTTATCAAAAATATTGGCACCCAAGCCATAAACCGTATCGGTAGGATACAATACGACCCCACCGTCAGCCAAGACGTTTATTGCTTCGCTAACAATATCCTCATCAACTTCATCAATACTTGTTTTTAAGACTTTCATTCATCTTTATATTAGATAAAGTCGTTATATATAATTATGCTTCAAAGTTTAAGACCATTATTAACAAGAATATTGAACCCGCTAGCCCGAAATTTAAACATAAATCCGAATATTGTAACTGTAATCTCCCCATTTGTGGCGGTGCTTGCAGCGTATGGATTTGCAAATCATGACCTGATTTTAGGTTGCATTGCAATTTTATTGTCCGGATTCTTGGATGTTGTGGACGGGGCAGTTGCAAGATATCATAACAGATCCTCACCCTTCGGTGCATTTCTCGACTCCACAATGGACAGGTTTGCCGATGCGATAATCTACATTGGAATAATATTTGGAGGATACTGCGACTGGTTTGTTGGAGTTCTGGCGATTCATTCCGCAATAACAGTGAGCTATGTTCGTGCAAGGGCAGAGTCCCAAGGCGCAGAGTGCAATATCGGAATAGCTGAAAGGGCCGTTAGAATGATTATATTAATGGTTGGAGCAATTATTGGATACTTTGCAGGCGACATTTACTTTACATACGTTATTTACATACTAGTAATCCTATCATACTTTACCGTTGGACAAAGAATCGTACACGTTTGGAGGCAATTGAAATGACTGAATTGGAAAGTCCTGAAAAGATCGCAAAGGACATTGCAAAACTTGAAAGAAACTTGAATCAGGTGGCTCACATTGAATTCGTTGGAAAAGAAAAGGAAGTTTACGACAGGGCCATTGACTATTGGAACGATTCAAAGTATTATTTAGAAAAAGAAGACATGAGGACTGCATTCGGATGTATCGAATACAGTCACGGATTGTTGGACGCATTAAGGATGATTCATGGAATCATCTAATCTTTTATTATTTAACCATAACCTATTTCTTTTATACGCCAATAATTCTCAGATAATTGGTTGTTCTTGACTTACCTAATGGAAATCCGCCAGTGATTATTATCAAATCACCATCATCCAGATTAAATTCTTCCTTGGCAATTTTTCTTGCGATTTCAACCATCTCGTCAGTGCTTTCATATATTTTTGTCACGACCGGCTTAACACCGAAGTTCAGAACTGTTTTTTCTGCAACGTGGCTGGACGGACAGCAGGCCAATATTATGGAATTGGGCCTTAGGTTACTGATCTTATTGGCCGTGAAACCTGTCATGGTGGGAGTGACAATCAGTTTTATATCAGAGTATTCGACAGCATCGACAACAAGTTTGGCAATTGTATCGCTGGTGCCTATTGCTCCCTTGTAATCAATATGTTGACTATAGTCAATGCTAGATTCAACATTTCTGCATACTCGGTTCATTATTTCAACGGCAGATACCGGATGTTTTCCTATTGTGGTTTCACCTGAAAGCATCACACAGTCAGTTCCATCCAAAACAGCATTTGCAACATCAGAAACTTCCGCCCTTGAAGGTCTTAGATTTTCATACATTGAAGCCAACATCTCTGTTGCAACAATGGCAAACTTGCCCTTTTCACGACACTTTCTAATTATGGTCTTTTGAAGAATCGGCAGCTCCTCCATTGGAACTTCCACCCCAAGGTCTCCCCGAGCCACCATTATTCCGTCGGATTCATCTATTATCTCATCTATATTGTCAATGCCCATGCGGCTTTCAATCTTTGAGATGATGCATGCATCCCCTCCGACATCATCAATGATTTTTCTAGCTGCAATGACATCCTCCCTAGTGTTTACGAATGAGAGCGCCAAATAGTCACAGGAATGCCCTGCAGCAAAGGCAATGTCATTTTTATCCACATCACTCATGAAATCCAAGTTTAAATGAACGCCCGGGACATTGATGGTTTTATGGTTCTGGAGCTTACACTTGCTCAGGGCCTTCAGCTCAACATAGTCATCACGTTTTCCTATGACCTCCAGCTCAAACAATGCATTGTCGACAAGCACCTTGTCACCCACATTGATATGGTCTATTGCATCGCTGTGATTGACTCCAAATGCGTTTTCATCACCCTGAATGCAGGTCTTGCTCATTCGAATGATATCTCCCCTTTGAAGGGTTACTCCACCATCCTTAAATTCCAATGTCCTGAATTCCGGCCCTTTTGTATCATACATTATGGCAACGGGAACGTTGCATGCCTTGCGCACTTGCCTTACAACATCTATTGTTTTCAATATGCCCTCCCGTGTGGCGTGACTAAGATTGATGCGTGCACAGTCCATTCCGTTGTTTACCATTTCACTCATGACCTCTACTGAATTTGAAGCGGGGCCTATACTGCATATAATTTTTGTTTTTTTCATGATTCCCACATATTCCCTATAATCAATGAATTAATTAATAATTTAAAATATCCACACTTATAGTTAATGATGCAATTAAACTCGAATATCCAATAAATTATATTAAACATAATAAGAAAAGATAATTACAAGGATATAAAATTATTCAATCACTATTGGGATATGGTGCAATTTTATATACTTAACATAGATTATTTGGAGGAAAAATAAGTATGAATGAAACAATCAAGGAACATTCTTGGATTCCACTTTTAGTAGTGGCTCTTGCTTCCTTTATTGTAGCTTTGGACGCTACATTCATGAATGTGAGTATTTCACAGGTTGTTGTGGATTTGAACACTGATGTAAGTACCATTCAATCCACCATGTCATTTTATACCCTGATTACTGCTGCATTCATGCTTCTAAGTGCAAAGCTGCAGGACATAGTTGGTAAAAAGAAATTGTTCATCATAGGTACAGCACTTTACGGTGTAGGTACATTCACCGCATCAATAAGTTCAAGTGCCACAATGCTATTTATAGGATGGGCAGCAATTGAAGGTGTTGCCGGAGCATTGATGATGCCTGCTACCGTTTCACTAATCAGTGGAACCTATTCCGGCGAAAAACGTACAGTTGCTTTGGCGATTGTGGGAGTGATGGGTGCAGTTGCAGCCGCAATCGGCCCACTCTTCGGCGGAGTCATGACAACTTTCTTAAGTTGGAGATATGGATTTGCATGTGAATTAATTATCGTATTCATTATTTTAATTATGAGAAACAGAATACCAGATTTCGCACCTACTCAATCCAGAAAAGATTTAGACATCACAGGATCTATAATTTCATTTATAGGCCTTGTATTACTAGTTTTAGGTATTTTATCACTATCCAAAGATTTCAACACCAGCATAATAGTGATTATTGTAGGTTTAATTGCCTTAGCAATCTTTGCATTCTTTGAAATCAGAAGGAAAAGAAATGGTAACGTACCATTACTCGATATGGACTTATTCAAAGACAGAAACTTACGTGTGGGAACTATAATTTTATTATTAAGCTACCTTGCAATGGGAGGAGCATTATTTGCTGTTTCCCTGTTCTTGCAAAGTGTATTGCAGTTAAATGCATTCGATACTGGAGTAACCACACTTCCGTTGACTTTAGGTTTGCTCATTTTTGCAATAATAGCACCAAGCTTGACTGGAAAATTGAGCCACAAAGTGATTATGGCAATAGGATGTATAATGGCAATCATCGGATGTCTGCTGTTGAGCTATCAGTTCAGACTCGATACAACAATGTGGACTTTACTGCCGGGACTTGTCGTATTAGGTGCAGGACTTGGTTTCATCATGGCTTTATGTACTGACATTTCATTGTCAAATATCCCTGCAGAAAGTCAAAACAACGCATCAGGTATTAACTCAACAGGTACATCCTTAGGTGAATCAATGGGTACAGCAATCATCGGAATAATTCTAATTCTCGGAGTTATGGGCGCTATTGGTACCGCTGTCGACACCTATGCACCTGAACATTCAGGAGACGAACAATTCCATATGGACGTTTACAATTACTTGCAAAAAGTGGGTAATATAGACGGCCTAAAAGACAACAGTACTTTTGTAGATGTTGTAAACCTCATTATCCAGGAAACAATGGCATTCGTAATGCAGATTACTGCCATCATAATGGGTATTGTATTCCTGCTAACGTTACGGCTGCAGGATAGAAAGGTTAAACAATGAGAGTTCATCTCTCATTTTTCTTTTTTTTAATAATTCTTTCAGTGAAATCTGGAAAAAAAGTTATTCAACTATGTAAAATTCATCTATTGGAAATCTAACTATTTTTAAAAAAAAAGAGTCTGTAAAATTTTATAGGCTTATTTAATTTTTATGTGTTTTTGTGTCCAGTTTTGCATTTGGAAGTCTAAAAAGGTTAGAATTCCATTTTTGGTCTTGTATAATTTCTTTATTTTTTCTGGATTGGTTTGTCTGTAG